>NZ_CP159258.1:300000-505000 GCF_040438925.1 Pseudomonas sp. MYb327 | reverse complement strand
AGCCTCAACAGATTTATCCCTCTTCGCAACATGCAAAACGCGTTGTGGATTGTCTAGAATCCAGTTATCCACCAGGGCTGAGTAGGTCTTTGACTTGTAAAGACCACCAACTGTAACACTTCTCATTTTCGGCACCAAAGCGAGGGTTGTCTGAGACGACAATGCAAGCCGCTCGCTCTTCTCTATAAATCTAGCGATATATGAAAGCAAGTTCTTTTTAAACCTGAATGTCAGCCCCTCTTCGTCTTTAACCACTTGGAGAGCTTCTTGTATAAACCGTGCTCGCCTTTCAATCTTTGAGATATCCGACTCCCTTTTTTTACTAGGATTCGCGTGAAGCATCGCTGTCATCCTCCCCAGAAGTCAAAGTCCTAGTATCCGAAATTAATTTAAACCACTCGAGATCTGCGGAGGTCAGCAAGGTAACTAAGTGATCCATATCAATTCCCTGAGCACGGAGCTCATCTCGCATCAACGCAGCTAAACGAATCTCTGGATTTACCACAACGGGTTCGAGTAGGGCCTCATAGATGTCCCCACGCTGTGCTAGCACCAGTCTAATTGCTCGGTTCACCTTATCTCTGAACTCAACAGACATTGTGCTCGGAAACTGACAGACCTCATCTAACCTCCGCAAAAACTCTTCGGGAGATCCTCTTTCAACCACATGCCGTGTTATCTCGCTGCATACTATATTCTTATCCGCAGCTATGTGAGACGACTTGACCTCACCCTTACCGCGCTTAAATATCAATGTATCCATGGTTCGCTCAAGAAAATACCAAGCGAGCAACTCTTCGCCCAGAAATTTCAATTCAACTTCTAAGGTTTTCAGATCCCGCGTCAAATGACTCAAATCGAAAGACGCCAGCTGATCTTGAATACGCTTAAAGTCTTCGGCCATTTGATGCCGTTTGGCAGCGACAGCAAAAATTGCGTTTAACGAAAAAATGGCATAAGGACACCAAGGGCAAAGTTTGCCCCCATTGAATTTCTCCACAATATGCCCTGGGCATACAAATCCTTTTACACATATATGAGTTGAGACCTCAATTATATTTGCCGATTTCTCTCTCGCTATGATTCCGAACGCATCTTGATTATCATCATAGCTGTGCTTATCGGGAAAATTAAGAAATCCATATTTTTTGACGATACTGCTCACGTCGCCGCTCCCACGAGCGGCTAGCAACGACTCAAATCCTGTGCTAACTCTATCCGATTTTATTAATGGACTTTTAACTGGATCTAGATGATTTATAACCCCAGAAAAGCGGCGTCGAAAGTCATTTTTTCCTGTGTCATAATGGATGACGGTCTTCACAGTCTGTCCTGTTGTTTTGGCCACCTCCTCGGGAGTCAGACGAGAAAGTAGTTGAGTAACATGCGTTGCACGTCCCCCATGACTGGTGACTTTCGCCCTCAAGCTAACCGGACAAAATGGAGTATCTCCATCGGGCGCACTCTCGTAGGCGACCTTGACAACCCCGCTCTTTTTCCTGGTAATTTGCCACTGATCCCAAGTATAAAAATCTGATTTGCGAGATTTAGTCGCGGGTGGCACACCTATATAGGCCACACACTCAACCTCTCCAAAACCAGAAACCCTCATCCAAGACTGAAATCCAAGTTGCGAATATGTAACAACTTCGGCATAAACACTATCATTGATCGGCTCACCAGACTCAGCATTATTGCAGAAAAGGCAAAAAATTGAACCCCACTTAGACTCCCTTTTGCCGTTGTAAAAATAGGCTTTATTAAAGCCTCGAGCATTATAATCCGAGTGAATTTTTTTGCGCCATGCGGCTTGACGATCTAACTGCTCTATTATTGAATATCGACAAATAACAGTAAAAGGCTGCTCATGAACTTTGTCGGTATTTATGTATAAATAAGATATCCCCAAGCGAGAATCCATATCTCGATCAACGTGCATCGCATAACTGTCCGCAGCAAGCCATTGCAAATTTTGGCCCCGGAGCCCTCCTCTCACGAGGCAGTATGGAAAAATAGTCGTTGCGGGATTATAATGAAACTCCCCTCCTACTTTTACCAACGCCAACGCTCTACGATCTATAGACAAAATCGGTTTATTTAGCCCATCCACATTAACGAATGGAACATAGCCTACAGTTTCGAACGTGATCTCAGCGCTTGAGCTGGCATCACACCTGAATCTAAATGATTTAACAAACTCCTCAAGAGCAGTTTCAGCAGAAGCTACGGCATCCAGGTAGCGGATATACAAATCCTCATCTTTCGTTGAAAATGCATGCTTCGTCGTTGTAGAGCTTTTTTTTGATTTCGGCAACCAATTAACGGGTTGCGCCAGTTTCTTACACCCTAACTGATCGAAGCAAAAATCAATGAGATATTCAAAGAAGATACGGAGGTTATTACCTACAGCATAGTAGAACTCAAAGCCCAACGCCCCGTAGAACTCTACAAATGTTAAAGGCCGAGCGCCTCGCGCAGCATTTTTTACGTTATAAAAGATTTTCCCTATGAATTTGTTTGGAGCATTCGGAAATACAAAACTACTACCAGGATGCAGGCTAAACCATCCAGGCAAATAAAGAAACAAATAGAAATTCAACCGACCGAATAAAGTATTCCATTGCTTAGCATTTTCATAATTTTGAGTTTCTAAATATTCGGTTTCCAGATCAGCCCAAACTTCCACTGACTCCCCAATATCAAATCCCTTTGTCTTCCAGCAGAGAGCCAAATCCAACGTTTTCAGTGTTTCACCCATGAAATGGCTCGCAGGTATCCTTGAATCATCAAGGATTGTACGTACCAGCTCTAGCGGATCACTACTACGCATAATATGTGAAGAAAAAAATTCTTCGCGTCCTAGCCGAGCTACTTTATCAGAAAGCTCTTCGGACATGTTTCTTCCTGACGATTTGCGTACTTCTACTCCACCAAACCCCATCCTCGATGGGAACTTATCCTTTAAAATATTAGAAATTTGCTCTAACGGTAGCGGAGAGATTTTCATTCCATTTTCAGTGGAATTTAATTGAATATCTCTCCACTCCCAGACTTCGTTAAGCAGAATTTCTTCTGGCGTGTACCAAGTGGAACTCAATATCAATTTTGCTGCCATCTGAAAATTTCGCCGATTCTTCTTTTCCTCGGCGACATACTCCAAGCCGTATTTGCTACCGGTAGCCTTTTCTGTATCTAATCTTCTGAACACCAGCATAACTTCGGTATAACACGCTGACGATTCTGGCAACTCATCCAACCATGGAAGCAAGGGCCGGGTAAATACATAAGGAAGAAGAAGGCACTTCGACTTATATAATATAATCAACAACACCTTAGCCATTTGCTTAAATTGCCTGCGTGCTATTTCACCAACTGAGTCCACGCCAAATAATGTCATCAGTTTTTTTTCGGCAGAAGATACAACCGAATTACCTTGCGTCATACTGAAGACGAATAGAAGCTCAATATATGCCAATACAATATCATCTGACGGCTTATATTCGCAGAGCTTAGAAAAAACATGAGACTTACTACCCTTCCGCCCATGAAAAACTCTATCGAGTCGGGCAATTGCGCCAGGGTAACTATCAGCTATTTTCTCAGCAGACATTAGGAACAGTATAGAGTCTGAAGTGTTTATCATGCCGCCTCCTGAGTCTTCTTATCGCGGGCCACCTTTTCTTCTGCGATTTTAACTTGTAGATAAGCAATCCTTTTCTCATGAAAACCTATCAAAAGCTCATCTACACTTTTCCCTGCATTGGCCTTGTGATCAGCAAATGCGACATACAGCTTTTCGTTAAGCAACTGTATATCTAAAACAGCATATCGAGCCACGCTTGAAATTTGTGAATGCCCCGTCAACGCCATTATTTCGTAATCAGACAGACCCACACCATGAGTATGTTCGACAAAATTTTTCATGTAGACGCAGAAACTATGCCGGAGACTATGAAGTTTCATTCTGTATGGCTTTAGCCCTGAACCTAATACCTTTGCAGCGGCAGTAGCGAATGGTTTGACTATCACACTTCCATAATCACAAAATCGAAGCGGATATCCATACTGTGATTGAAATACGAAATTATTCGCAACACCTGGCTGGTATTCGTACTGCATATATAGTTCTAGAAGATCAAAAAACATGTCACCGTAAGGCTGTAGAAGCAGCGTGTATTTAGTGGTTCTTCCTTTCCATGAAAGTTGATCTCGTTGAGCGGCAGTTAACCCTTCGTATGCCTCCAAATAATTTTCCCGCTCTGATGGTTCAACTGCAAAGATCTCACGGGTAACTAAATCGATATCTTCCCACAGCACCTGCAACGCCTCAGATGCTCTCAGTGAGGAGGCCCCCATCAACGCCCAAAATGCACCATCTCTGTAGGAGGTTGCTTCGTTAATGAGTTGCGTAATTTTATCAAGAGGGAAAAATTTGTCCTCCCCATAAGGTTCTAACGATTTCCTAATTTTAGGTAAATGAGAAAAAATCCTCAGCCGCTTGCTATTTTTTTTTCCCCTAACTTGTCTTCCATATACTTTCTCTAGATAGGCAAGTTCTTGCTCTGACTTAGGGACACCAACTGACCGAAGCTCTGCTAACAATTTGGCCTGGCACATCGCATCCTCGCCTACACTACAATCCAGCGCGCCGTCATATCCTTCATGGCATCCTATGATCAGTTGCTCAACCGCAGCATGATGCGCTAACGATGTTTTTTTGCTTACCATTGGCGAAGGTCGACGTCGGTCAATCGCTTGAACAAGCGAAGACATCGAATTAATTCCCTGTGTAAGGTAAGAATGATAAAGTCGCGAAAGCCTCATATATGTTGTTATGTCAGCACTACCACATACAGCTATGCCAACTTCCAAGTAGTCCAAAAAAATCGCTACCCGATCTGAGTAGACTCTGATTGTGTGATAGCTGCGCCCGAGCTCGACAAGCCAAAAAATAAAAAAATCAAATGCCATTGATCTTTCCCACGCGCCGCCCGTAGATTTTCGCATACATTTGAAAGCATTACGTCCAAGATAAGTATCTGGATCCACCGTGTAGTATAAATTTGACATATTGAAGTCCGCACGATGAATTTCAGTTCAGATGCAACCTATAGCGGCAACCTATAGTGCTTGATCTTTAGCGGTTTAAATACCCCGTGGCACAGGGATACTCAACACTCAAAATGTTGTTAAGTTCATGCTGAGTTAGCGGCGGGCTCGTTTGCCACCGTTCGACCTTGGTAGAGGTGAGCCCCCTACTGCCATGATTGATAAAACATAGACCCTCCTCAACTTCTTTGCAACCCCACAAGCGTGAAAAAGTTGAAAAAAAGTTAAAAAAAGAGGAAAGGATTTATTATAGATTTATTGACAATATATACACTTAACATTTATCCAGACCTCGGCCGAAATAAGGAAACCATCTGTACATTATTAATAAACATCCCTATACACTCTGTATCTTTCAGCATTCACTGTAATTTACCCCAAAATATATTCGCTATGGCTTCTTAAACAATCACATAACTCTTATTATACTGTCTCAGCCCTTGCGCCCTCAATTGAAGCATTAGTCCAACACCAACATTCAAAATGTCGGCATGCTTATGCCAGGAGCAATGATGCCGCACTCATCAAGTACAAGAATGGCACTGACTTTAGTGACAATGTCGAAAGATCGATGGGAGAAGCCAGAGGATCATTACTCCGTGAGCGGTGTCCCACCCTCTCCCATCTCTGTGCGCTTTGCTCTGAATCCTGCTGCGAAAACCTGTCAATTGAGTAGAAAATGCGACCTTCTTCTGCCTCCCAGTTTAATGGGTATTCTCTTGATATACTCGTTAAGGCCTTGAATACAAAAGGAATTATTCGGACGAAAGGTCGTTTTCACCTTTGACAGTTTTTCACCTATCGACTTTGATCTAGGTACACCTAGGAGGAAAGCCGATATGTCTTTTTTGCCCCTGTTTCACCCCGAATGCGCTCCGGTAGCTCTGGATGATGGTCACCACTACGTAGTGTTTAGCACTCTGCAGTGGAAAGACCCCAACCTCGAAGTGATGACAAAGGCAGCCAAGCAGCGATTCGCCGTCCTGTACGGCCAGCCTCTGGAAGAAAGGTTCATGATGGAGACCCTGGAACAAGCGCACATTCAAGGCGCCATGTCCGGGGTGAAGCTCATCTCCATCCACAAAAACCTGCTCCGGATCTTTTTGAGTGACGAAGTGGCAGGTACCACCTTCCATGCCATTGAATCCTTGTGGGAACCGATCAAAGAATTGGATCTCAATCGAGGATTGGAAATAGATTTTTCTTGCGAGCACGAAGCCTATTCAGGCCGCTCCGATTACTTGTTTTGGCGTGCAGTCAAAGAAGTCCTTGAATCGAATACCTTGGGTATTGATCAATACTCGATTCCTGTTCTGCATGACTGCTCAGATAATATATTCAAAGGCGATGAGCCGGCATCTCACCAGTCTCATGTTGATATACGCCCGTCTTTCACCCCTCAACCAGCAGCACCCACTCAGCTCTGCCCGATGGTGATGGGTTCGGTAGCGTCCATGACGGGGCATTCCGAGTGCCTCGCATCCCAGTATTACATCCACCCGCATCATCATCGTAAGCCTGACGCTTGATAAATGGCCACAAAGGTCATGCGTCATTAAATGCACTGTTCTATTCCACATCCACTGTCAGTACCGTAGCTTTGCCAAAAGGTGCGTACATGATCTATTCCCGACTGCTTTATACAGAACATGAGCATCCCCATGATGAACATGGTGAGGGTGCATATACTATTTTTAGCACTCAGCAGACAAGGGACGTTAACTCCATGCCCCTTAGTACAGTTTCTTTGCAGAAATTTGCGATTCTATGGGAAGGTCGCCCCGACACTCGGGTAATCGACTTGATCGAAGAAGGCATCATCAAAGGAGTGCTAGCCCCTGTAAAGCTGTTACATGCTTCTAAGGGCACACTTTTCATCGCATACGACTCCATGCTGGACGACGGACATTATGAAGGGTTTGTAAACGCTTGGGCGGATATCGCTTCTGGCGCTTTATATGACTGTTGGACGGCAATGTTTATTGTTGATCTTGATGTAACCAATCGAGTCGAGAGCTGTAGGCTGTTTAGAAATTACGCTCCCGAAATCTTGGAGAACAATGTATTAGGCATTACGGAATTCACATCTGATATGTTTCTATTTTGGGATGAGTGGGATCCTGAAAATATGTTCGGATCAGAGCCTCAAGAAGAGCCTCAAGAAGGATCTGAGCGTCGATACGATTTTGATTCATTTGATGATGACATTAAATTTTAGTGCCACCAGTCGAATATCTTCTTGTACGCGCCTCTTCCAGAGGACGGCTGTCGTGAACCAAGCCTCGGCGCAGGCGCCGGTCATGGCCCTTTGGGCTTCCATCCTCGCGTCTGCGCGCTCCGCTTACTAGCAGCGCTCAAGCCGGTGCTACCAACTTTTAGGAGTAAAAAGTGATTATGCAGAAGAGACCGCCCTCAATCCGTACCTGCTCCCGCTTCTTCCAGCCGGAGTACGACATGGTCAGCACGAAGAATGGTGAACTCAAGTACACCGTTTACGCTGCACCTCAGCGCTTTAGTGAGCAGCTCGAAATGCAAGAACTTGGACTGCAGCGGTTCGCAATCATTTGGGACAAAAACCCGCAGTACGAGATTTTTGAGTTAATCGATCGGGCACTGGTAAGTGATCTTCTATCACCCGTTTCGATGCTTCATCTTTCCTCAGAAAAACTAACCATCATCGCTACTCTGCCGGAAGGTAAAAACGCTGATGTGATTTCTTTCACTTACGATCGCCGGTGGAAGGAGTATCCCTTGAAAACCCAATGGCAAAGCTGGGAATTTCAGCGGCTAGGCCCAGATGACCTTCTTTCATTGGAGACCAATAGCGTACTTCGTCTCAACGGGCCACATACTTTGAGCACCGAAAACTTCGGAGTTTACGCTTATGAGGAGATGTATTTTGCCTTCAAGGATATTGAATTATAACGAAGTGAACTGACATTTCACTGTTTTGAAGCGCTAACAAATACCTAGCCTACTGAAGCAGATTAGGTACAAGACACTTAAAGTACTCTATCACCGCAAACGAGGCCCGTCTTATGGAACATACGTCAAGTACGACAATGTCTTGCCGCGTGAAAAATACGGCCGACACCTCTAACGACCGGAGCTTGCGATGATCCTTCCCCTTTTTCCCGCTGATCTTGAACGCCATAGAGGCATGAAGAAAGTTGCTCGCTTCCTCATCAAAACCTGGCCTGGCTCAAAACCGATCATGCATACCCACGCATTAGAACTGCTCGCTAAAGGTTTAGGCTACCGTAGCTATAGTCACGCCTCTCAGCTTGCATTGTCCTGGACTGATGCCCGACCTGACATCGATATCAATTTGATCGAGTGGAGTCTCTCGCATGTACTGAGCGATGAGTTTCAAGCTCCCGGAAACCCTCGCGTCAGCATCAACCTAGGCAATCTCTTCGCCTATATTCAAACCATCCCCTTGCACCACCTGACGGTCTTCAAGCGCTTTCCTGAGCTATTGGAGCGGAGGCATTCATTCCAACTTCCTCCACACGACGCTGAATCACCATTCGGGAAGTATCAACAAAGTGCAGTCATACCCTTGGCGGGCGACTGGCAGACTCACGACAACGATGACAGTGACGAGTCGGGCCAACCCTGATGAAACTCGAGTAACGGCTTCAATTACTGTAAGCCATGCGCGCCCTTAACAGGAACAGTGGCGAATGGGACACCAAATTGGCACAAGGAATTATAATTCTTGAATAATGACTACGTTGATAAGGCCAAAGGCCTTCTGTCTGAGATTGGCGTCCATCAGCTTTCGAAAGGTGTATGGGCATTCACGAATACTCACACTGCCAGCCAAGCCTACATCCACCACTCGCTACAACCAGTCGCCCTTGCTGCCTACGCAGCGGTTAACGCCACGTTTGCTGCTGGCCGTTTTCCCGGTTGGGCGTTGGTCGACATGGTGGATAAAGTGCCATGCATGGATGGTGCTGAGCTTACGGCGCTGTCGATGGTTTGCGGGGCTTCCACCCCTACGCTCCCCAGTGCATCAGCGCGCGGGAATATCTTTGGGCAAGCAGTGTGGGACATCGTAGAGGCTTACTCGCTTGAGGCTTGTTTTGAACATGTCGCACGCGCCTATGGAACCTCAGGCAGGCATTATAACTTACGGCCTCGCGGCTTCGATTGGGCTGGGGGAGAAGAGCCCATCCCCGAAGAATTGAAAGCAATGCGCAAAAGCTATCACGCAATGTCGCCGCTTCAACAGATCATGGTTTTAACGATCATGCACTTGTACAACCAGGGTAAGGACAAAACATATCTGACTGGGGGCTGTCCGACCAAAATTCCCGCCGCCGAGGCAATGGATATCCTCCGCAGAAATGGGTCGGCGCTCTCGGACTGGGGCCACCTGGTTACTCATTATGCGGGTTGGTGAGAGGCAATGGTTTTGGGCGTGCCCCTAATTGGGGATGGCTGTCGTAAACCAAGCCCACGCGCAAGGCGTCGGTCTTGGCCCTAACGGGCTTCCATCCGCACGCCTGCGCGCTCCGCTTGCCTGCCCCCTCGCCTTCTGGGGCTGTAACGTAGCTTTGTGCACTGTAACGCAAGCAATGTGACAAAGCACAAAATTACGTTACAGACCATTGATTGCATGGCTGATAAATTCGGTCATCACAGACCATATGGTGGAGCATGAAATCAGGCGAATCGAGCACTGCAAACGCTGTACTTAGCAAAGCCTTTATCCGCGCTGGCGAAGGACTGGCGCTTGATGACGATGAACTATCAGCCGTCTTGGGCGAGCAGGTTTTCACTGTGCTGCGTCTACGTCACGGCCATGAATTGCTTCAACCGGGTACTGAAGCTTGGAGCCATGCCTTGCTATTCGTTGAGCTGTATCAGTCATTGCTCGCGCTCGTGGGAACCGAGCAAAATGCAAAGATCTGGCTAAGCAGTAAGAATCGTGGTCTGAGTGGGCGACCACGTGATCTCATCGCATACCGAGCAGGACTGGAGCAGGTCATCCAGTATCTCGCTGCTAATCGTTCACTCATTTAGCATCTCCTGCACATCGCTGAAAATGCTGCCATGGTCATCACATGGTCGATATTTTCACGAAGTCGAGCGGCTCCTCTCCTAAGGCCCCCATCAACGCATTGGACAGCCAAACTGCATCAAGTTTGCTGAACGAATAGCTCGAGGACTCCAACACCAGAGTTATCCCAACGTCATCAATTGTGTAAATGCCCATTATTTCAGCTGTATCGTCCTCATCAGTTACCCGTTCTACAAAAGTTATTACACCTCCTGATCGATGACAGCTGA
Source organism: Pseudomonas sp. MYb327 (assembly GCF_040438925.1). NCBI lineage: Bacteria > Pseudomonadati > Pseudomonadota > Gammaproteobacteria > Pseudomonadales > Pseudomonadaceae > Pseudomonas > Pseudomonas sp. MYb327. Next base: position 494,590 of record NZ_CP159258.1, on the reverse strand, counting down.
ACATCCCTTCACCAAAATAATTCCAAGTTCCAGAATTATTCTGTTTATACCAGCTATCAAAGTCACTGTCTCGCATAGCAGGCTTTGGTATATACCCATAAAGCTTACCCACAGTGACGAGATCAGCATCCAAGATACAACGCGCTATATCTTCAGCAAGGGTGTCGTCAAAGCTGTACGACATGTCGCCCATACTTAAACTGACATAGTTACCCTCCTGTTTTGACACCTTACATGGATAGAATTTTTCATAATCACGCTCGCGCCAACACGTGAACTCACGCTCTGTGAAAAACCCAGTTGTTTGTATTTCAGCCTTGCTCATAAATCACCATTTCGTTGCTGTTAAAAATAACAACGGATGTTGCGAGGAAAAACTTTAGCGAAAAAGTGAAATATTTTTCGTGGCTAGAATCCTAGGTTCTCAAACGTACGAGTTTGGTGCGTGTCCTTGCAGGAGTGGGCTGGCGTGAACCAAGCCGATCGCAAGCTCCGTCTTGGCCCGACGGGCTTCCATCCCGCACGCCTCCGGCCGCCGGCCTGCGCGCTCCGCTCGCTTCGGAGCTTTACTCAGGCGTACTGTAACGTAACTTTTGACTTGTAACGTAAGCAACGTTACTGAGCAAAAAACGCGTTACAGACCAATAAATTCGGGGGTTTCCTGGAGATGGAAGCGTCAGCAAGCGTCAGGCCCTATGCGTTTCTCTCTGATCAACTCGGAAAGCAGGCTACGGGATTGGAGTGAGCGACGATACCTAACCACCTTCCGATCGGCAGGACGAAATGATAAGGACATTGTCCTGCTCATCATTGAAAATGCTGCCAAGAATCACGAATACAGGAATGCGACATGAAGTGGATAGATCGATTGATAGGATTGGTTTGTCGCGACAAAAGATCAGGCCGTGAGCAAGCGAGAGATCGTGCGTTCATATCCCATCTCAACAATCTGAAATCTCTGCGCGTTACACCGGACGGCGGTATGTCGATCGATCCTGACGAGATACGAGAGCAAGTAATAGCGAGTCGCCGGTCACTCAAGCGTTTCGTACGATAACCATTTGCGAATCAAGTGGCGTCCTGAGCCGAGCCGGTGGCTCGAAGGAGCGATATCCTTGGCTTCCTGCTCAGCATCCTTTATGGCGCACCGCGTAGGCTCGCCATATTCACTCTCGATTTTCAGGCAAAAAAAAGCCCCAGTTAAGGGACTTTTTCTCCTTGCATCACGATCCGTGCTGGCGCGTCCACAAAAGCTACGTCCAGGATTGGCACCGTCTGTGCAATTGCGATAACTGTATATCCATACACAGTCACCGTCAAGCGCATTTTTCGGATTGGCCGCAAAAAAGACGGTCACGGGCAGTCTCACACAAGCACTCCCATCTCTAATCGCCCCATGAGCTCAAAGACTTCGTTCGGTTCAACTCGCATCTGCACCTCTAGCAGCGATGGCCGCATTCATGTCCGCTACGCTCACGGGGATTCTTGGCTTCCGGATCATGCCCTTGAGGCTTTGCACAGAATGAATGGCCGCAACCATCGCGAACTGGCCATCAGGCAGTTCAAAGAAGTGAACTTTGTCTCCTGACTTCAAACCGAGCGAGTCGCGTACATGAGCTGGGATTGTGATTCGGCCGCGAGATGTAAGAGTTGCGTAAGGCATAGGTATACCTACGAGATTGGCTCACTACATAGCAGCTAGGCGTTGCTCCGGGGTGTCAGGTAAACCATCGAGTTGAGCCGGGCCACATGGCCCAAGCGATGCAAGCGCAAAAAATGATAGACGCCACAAGTCAACTACCGGACTCTGGAGGTTTTGCAGAGCCCTGCTGAGCGTTCCTCTGCGCCTCGACCATACCATTCCAGTATGGCGTGGAAATTAGTTTGAGCATGAACCACCAGGCGTAGACAATCGGAATTGTATAGAAGGCGTCATCGTCGATCAGACCATGGGCAAAGACATTTCTCAAATTGGGGCCAAAGGGGCTACAGAAAAGAGCCTTGATTTCGAATGCAACATCCGCCCCTAGCACGTCGTCGACACCATCTACGTCCATTAAGGTACTCAGGCCATTCTCGTTCACAATCCCTTCAGCGTTTGCGGTTGAGGTATTGAGACCTGCTGCTTTCATCTGATACCTGACAATATTTTCTATCTGCGGGATCAGGAAATGTGCAGCCATGCCAAAGTCACCGGCGAACCCCCAATACAGCCCCCGTCCGACCATTACTGCTCGATTAGGAGGCACCATAGTGGAGGCTTTGGCCGATTCAGCTCTACGTCGCAACATTTATTATCAATGAATGCTTGCACTGAATTACCCAGCCCCGAGAAGGCCTGCGAGGACGAGACGGATCAAATATGCCGCCCTCTAGCTCTCGCTATTCGGACTTTTGTATCCAGGTGCAAACATCGAGCTTTCTACACCATAGAGGGCCAATGGATCTCTTAGCCATAGACGATAGGCCTTATCCCCAATGCTGTGGTCTGCCGAACAATCCACGTGGTATTGCTGCAAAACGTATCCTGCCATAGCAGCTCGTACACGCAACTTAAGCACCCCATCCTGCATGTCGTAGTCACGCTTCACGATCTCTGTTGAGTCTTTATCGGGATGCGGGACAAGGGGAAGCTCGAGCATGCGATTCCACTGGTCATCATTCTTAGGGGTTTCTTCGTTTCTGGGTTTATCTCCCATCTGGATCTCGGCCTGCCCGATTCGAGTCAGAACGAAGTCTCCGAATTTTCCACGCTTCCGATCAAAGGCTCTGACGTGCCAACGCAGGCCATCACAACCGATAGCAAATGGTACGATTTCCCTTTCTGACTGGCCGGAGCTAGAGGTATAGCTGATCTTAACTACCTGCTTCAGGTGTATCGCCCTAGTGATAGGCGCTAAAACTTCCACATTCGGCTTACTAAGAAGAGATACAGATTCGTGCGTGATTAGCGGCTTCTCATCTGAGTCGAGACCATAGCCGTATCCCTGCGAAAGTGCAGTGAGAACTCTCTCTGGTGAATGGGCTATCAGAGGCGAGAACGTACTTCGAATCACATACAACTTGGTTACTGAATCGAGCTCTGTATTCTCAGGCGCAATCTCTCGGTACTGACCGAAATCCCGAGTTGCGGCTGCCCCACCTACACCAAACCGATCCATGAGATCCATCCGCGAGACGGAGCCTGTGAAATACAGGCGAAAGTCTATGTACACCAGACGTTCCCGTTGCGCCTGGCTGTACTCGCTTAAATCAATCATATGCTCTCCGTCTAACCATCCAATTTCTTGCTGTCTTGCTGTCTTGCTGTCTTGCTGTCTTGCTGTCTTGCTGACCATGCCACCGCATGGTCGTTCTATTGCCTATCATCCATCATAGCACGCGAGGATTTGACGTAATCAAAATGATGATGATAGGATTCACATATGGTTGTACCTGATCAGTATTTCTAGCACCTGAAGAGATATCAAGGGTGGTTTGGATGCGATGACGGAACACCAGAAACAGAAAGGCCAGTCAAGGTACGAACTTGACCGGCCTTCGGTAAAAGACGTCTGAACAGGTTCCAGATGTCTCTCGCGCTTTGTTGAGAAGCTTCGCGATGGTAGCCCCTGTGGGCTTCTTTCGCAAGGGAGCGAGTTTTGTGTTCGAGCCACCTCAGTAGGAGACATTTTATGTCCCAGCTTGAGATGTTCGAAAAACCCGACGAGGAAGGCGAGGTCATCTACCGCATGACCATCACCACCAAATCGGGGAAGGTGATTCGACGTGCGAACGGTCAGCCGTTCCGTATCGTCATTCGCCCCAAAGCGGCCAAATAATTTGACCGCTTAACAGAGCTCAGGGCACAGCCGTGCCCTGCACTCCCTCGCTCCTAAAAGAAGGGTTTTGATGAACCTAGATTTCTATGATCGCGAACGTACGCCAATAGCGTATACCGATGATAACGAGCATTTGTATGCTTACTGCGGTCGTCCAGTAGCCTACATCTACGAAGGCTCCATCTACTCAGAAGCCACCCACGTCGGCATGACGCTCATTCACTGCAGGTAAGCTATATGGATCAGCAGGTTGCGCTGAAGTTGATCGCCGAGAAGGCATACGACGTCGGTTACTCCGCCAAACTTCACTTTTCCACCTACGACATTGTGGAGAAAGCCCCTGGATGGATCGGCCTGGTCTCTTTGGTGATTGGTGTGCTCGCGCTCTACATCGATTTTTTGGCGGCAAAACATGTCTCAGCGCTCATCACGGTGATCGGCATTTGTAGCCTTTACATCACCTACTACGCAGACACCAAAGAGCAATATTTTCAGGCTGGGAACAAGCTGACTCAGTTGCTTGATCAGTTGAAAGGCATGTCGGCCCGTTGCACATCCAACCAGCAATTCACCGTAGCCGATCAAGCAGAACTGGATCAAATCACCACTGATTTCCGATCGGCCTGCCAGAGGAAGCACATTCTGTTTTCGGGCTGGCTTGCTCATAAAAAATTCTTTTGGGATCAACAGATCGACTGGATCGCAGAACACCGTGAATTTACGTTCTTCAGGGACAAAATCCCGTTTTCAGCTTACGCACTGATCGTAGTGATTCTGATCGCTTTGGTGGGCGGGTCATGGCTTACCGCACACCCGGAACTTCTACTCTCCCTGAAGGAAGTCTGCACCAATGAGTAAAGAGCTTTTCGAACAGTTTCGTAGAAACCTGGCGGTCAAAAATGCCGACGAGATCTCCAAAAGCTACCGGCAGATCACCGAGAAGCTAAACGGAAAATACTACGACAGTGCCTCAGAAACCCTGCACTGCCGTCAGGTCGGCTCGTACGGTCGACATACCGCAGTGCACGGCGTAAGCGACCTGGACATGGCGTTCGTGCTGCCGTGGTCGGTATACGATCGCTTCCAGCGCTACGAGAACAATAAGCAGTCGTCGTTGCTGGGTGAGATCCGGCTTGCTCTGAAAGAGCGCTTCCCGAACCATGAGGTGAGGGCCCAGCAGCAGGTGGTGTCGATAAATTTCTCGGACTACGTGGTGGAGGTTCTCCCGGCATTCGATCATGAGGATGGCAGTTACACCTATCCGGATGCCAATGACGGAGGCAGCTGGGAAACTTGCAACCCGGTCGCTGAAATCGATGAGATCAACACGCTAAACCAGGACAAAAATCATAACCTCAAGCGTCTTTGCAAAATGGTGCGAGCCTGGAAGAACGATCATGGCGTGCCGCTAAAGGGGATGCTCATCGATACCCTGTGCTACCAGTTCCTAAAGAGCACCACGGACTACGACACCAAGTCCTATGCCGCTTACAGCGAAATGACTCGGGATTTCTTCGCGTATCTGGTAGATATCGATGAGAACAAGGAACAGTGGCGTGCACCCGGTAGCGGCTCCATCGTCACCAAATCAGGAAACTTCCACCCCAAAGCCAAAAAGGCGCTGAGGCGCTTACAGGAGGCCCTGGGCGATGCCGAGGTTGCTCATGAGCGGTGGAGCACGGTGTTTGGCGAGCATTTCCCCGAATACGTCGAGCAGGAAAAAAAGCAGGCCATCGAGGAAAACCGCGTCAAGAACGTCGAGCAGTTCATCGGTCAAAAATTCAGCCTCGACATACAGTACACCCTACGCATCGATTGCTCGGTTAAGAACGAGGGTGACCGACTTCGCAATCTCATGTCTCGCGTCATGACCTACCGGATTCCGAAGCAGCGTGAGTTGACATTCTGGGTCGCCGAGATCGATGTGCCGCCACCCTATAAGATCTACTGGAAGGTTAAGAATGTTGGCCCGCAGGCTATCGAGCGAAACATGATTCGCGGCGAGATCCGTATCGACAGCGGCCACAGCCAAATCACCGAGCACTCCACCTTCCAAGGCGATCATTACGTGGAATGCTACGCAGTGAAAGACAATGTTTGTGTAGCCCGCAGTCGGATCATTGTGCCGATCTGAATACGATTGTCAGGAAAAAGAACGTGCGAGGAGCGCTTCCCCGGAACGGGCATGAGAGGTCGGAGTGACCGACCTCTCGCAGGTCGTTTACTTAAACAACGCTTCGGTAAGGGTCACGAATGTCATAGCTGATTGGGCGACCTCATGAAACGCATGCGCCTTGCCCAACCAATCTGTCTGACCCAGCGCCACGCCGGCAGCAACGACGGTACAACCCAAGAACGTTGCACCACCCTTCATCAGCCAGAGCCGACGCCAGAAAGGGGTCTGCCCGGCGAGCGCTTTCTCATGTTTCCGAAAATCCCCCCCTACCGCATAGACGATCAGCCCCATAACGATTCCGAGAATCGCTGCAAGCCACTGCGTTAGCGGAAACGCGAGTAGTAAGGAAACCACACGACCGGGCCACACCAGCTTGTTGGCATAGCGCTGCGCAGCAATTTCCCCCTCACTGGCGAACCTCGGGCTGTACTTCCTAAACATCAACATGACTGATTCCTTCTGAACAGGCTACTTGGGGTCGAACCGCTAGCACGGTATCAAACCGGCGACTGAGAAAGCACCCCAAGGCATAACCTGATATTACCGGCCTCTATCTGCACGGCTTGCAGAAGCTCCTCAGCGACACCATGCCTGTGCAAGAATGCTGGCGTCTCAGCTTGCGCTGCTCGTTGTAGCGAATCTGTAGGGCACAGGTAATCACGAACGCCATACGCGATCGCGAGGGAGGGAGGCACCTTGAAGCAATATGCAGCGAAAAGCGTCGACGAGTTAAACCAGCTCATTGGGAGCTTCGGTGCGGATGTTTTGTTTCGTGGCCAGACCACCCATTACGGTGAGGTGGGAACCCCCTCCATCGGCACGTCCTTCGATAGAAAGGGTTGCATACCAAGCGAAATGCTCAAATGGTGCCGCTACTCCCAAAGCGTGTTGGACGCATACATCGCCAAACATCGAGCAGACTTTGGCTACCAGCAGGCCCTCCTTCAACACTACGGGTGGCGTTCGTTTTACGTGGATTGCACCTCCAGCCCAGCTGTAGCTGCGTGGTTTGCCAGCCACAAATACACTGAAGCGACCACTCTGGAGTTGTGCGAGGACTGTGACGAGCGGGCGGTGATGGTCAGAAAGCGCATGGCTCGCTATGCACCTGTGATCGGCACTGGCCATTTGTATGTGCTAAACAAGCAGGCCGCTAATCACGTAGGCCTAGTCAACTTGGCTACGTTGACCATTGAGGGCTACAGACCTCGCACCGTGGCTCAGTCAGCTTGGCTTCTCGGCCCTCTGCACGATCCGATTCCACAGAATTGCTTTCTCGCACAAATCACTGTCCCGAGCGACGTTCTGCAGGCATATGCCGCTGCCCTTGGCTTAACCGACACGAACACGCTCTTTCCCTCTCCCGCAGAAGATCCGATCTTGACATCACTGCTGGGCTTACCTTGGGAGGAGATCAAGTCTGAGGCAAGCCTCAAAAATCTGCCTGCGTTCAAGCGAACACTGGAGCTTCCGGAATACCATCCGAGCTTTGTGAAAATCGCAGGTGCGCAAACGGCGTACTATCGTGGTGCAAGGATTCTGGATACCCAGGATTCGATTGATGGTAACCCTCACAGTGGAATCTTCGTCGAAATTCCGGACATGGTGCTCTATGGCTCAGCCGACACGAGCAAGCCCCTTCGCTTCCCTGAGATCGAGAAGCTAATCAATGTGAATGGCACGGTAGCATTCGAAGCAGACACGTTGATCAAGCATCCGACCCTAAATCACCTGACGCTCTACCAGAAGGGCGTTGGTGTCATACCTCGCGGGCCCGACCTATTTGAGGTCTGTGAACTCACCGTCAAACACCCAGGACTCCGACTGACCGGCGCCGGCTTCATCACGGGCTGGACATATCGAAGGCAGGCAAGCGGAGTGTGGACACGGGAAGCGAAGACCACAGATTGTTCATGCGGCAATCCCATCGTCCATGCACATCACATCAGCGCACTGCACATCGCCGAAGAGTTCCTGAGGGATCCCAAAGGCTTCGAGTAACGAAGCCGCATACTCAGCCGTGCGGATCACCGAGTGGGCTTAGGCCGTCCATACGCTTGGCTCACAATCAGTTTTCGCCCCCGGCTACGACCCGATAAACCACGCCGTCGGAGCCAGTCACGTCAGTCCGCTGTGAAGCTATATCTTGATTGCCCACGTGGCTGCTGCGTAGAAAAAACGAAGCCCCGGAGGTTCGCGGCTCCAGGGCTTCTATTTTCGCCTCCATCCCTTAATGGTTTGACGAACGTGGCCAGGACATTACCAGTGTCGTTTTGATATTTCACTACGACTTTGGATAAACGTGTTCGATCAGCGAAGCATCGAGGAAAACGCTATGTCGTGTTTACCATTGACGCCGTTTCAACAGGAGGACTGCAAATGGATCTGAAATTCAGTCACGTAGATGTACTGGTCAAGAATCTCGACGAAGCCTGTACTTACTACGCGCAGATACTTAACGCCAGGATCTCCAAAACGCTCGTCTGGGAACGAGGTGGTCTGCATGTGCGCTACGCGATTGCGCTGATGGGCCAGGAGCGTTTCATGCTGGTACAGCCGTAGGTGGGGAATCTGAAAGAGCTATTGAAATCGTCAGGTGAGCGCCTGATCTGTTGCTCAAAATAGGTTGCCTGTCTTGTCGGCATTGATCTTCGATATCTACTAGGTCGGAGCTAGCCCAACCATCGGTGCAAGTGAGTGAAGCAATCAACTGTAGACTATGCTTCATGGCGTTTGTGGGGACGGCCTATCGCCAAGCTCCACCACGGATGGAGCGAAAATGCATGAGCCTGGTCGATGATTTATTGGTGTGGTCTGCCGAACTTAAAGATTGGCAAAGAGATGCTCTCAGGCGGCTATTTACCCAAGACACGCTAAGTCCTGCCGACCTTGATAGCCTGGTTGCGATGATCAAAGAGGCTCATGGGAATGGGCCTGCTTCCCCCGAACGTGCCTCACCACTCACTCAAGATCATGTAGCAGGAATTGGAAGTGGTTCAACTGTCCAACTTTTAGGTCTCTCCAATCTGTCTAACATCAATGGCTTCCCAGCAGGGCGTGGAGTAGATCTGCAGCCTAATGGTTTGACCGTGTTGTTCGGCGAAAATGGTGTCGGTAAATCAGGGTACGCAAGGCTACTCAAAAATACCTGTCGAGCTAGGCGACGCGACAATGTCCGCTGCAACGCATTCGGTGAGGCAGGAGTGCCAGCGGCGGATGTTTCTTACCTCGTCGATGGCCGTCCTCTGCAAAATACGTGGACGCAGGGGGAGCCTTCAAACTCAGATTTGAGCATGATCTCCGTGTATGACGCGGCATGCGCTATGGATTACGTGGAAGAAGAAGGAACGCCCGTCTTTTTACCCTATGGCTTGGGGCAAATGAATCGCCTTGTACTCGCACAGCGAGAGCTGCACCGTATCATCACAGTTGAGCGTGACGCAGTGGCCCTTAATGCTGGACTGTTTGACCCTGTACGCGGTGAGACAGAGGTGGGTGCTCTCATTAAAGAATTGGGCGTGGCGACTGACGTCGAAGTCATGAGAACACTAGGGACATTGAGCGCAGAAGACGAAACCCGCTTGCAGGAACTCGCACAAACCCTACAAGACATGAACCCGGAACCCAAGGCTCAAGCCTTGGACAGACAGTCCGAGCGGCTGGAGGTTGGCGCTCAGCACGCAGTGTCAGCTTATGCCCTAGTGTCTGATGAAGCCCTTCAGACTCTCAGGCGCCTTCATGATGAAAACATAGATGCCGAGGCGGCCTACCAGGCTGCACAGAAAAACTTACGCGAGGTGGATGAAGCAACGCTTCCTGGAACTGGAAACGGTCTTTGGAAATTACTCTTTGAGGCCGCCGAACGCTTTTCTACTACGGATGCGTACCCAAGGCACCCGTTTCCACACACAGAGGACGGAGCGAAATGCGTTTTATGTCAGACAGTTTTGGCCCCTGATGCACAGCAGCGCATGCGAGATTTTTCAACCTTCGTCAACGAGCATGCAGCGGCAAATGCAACCGCTGCTGCGAACGCACTTCGAGCAGCTTTAACTGTACTGAATAGTGCAAGCTTTACCCCGCTCGACGCCCCCTCATTGGCCGAATTGATAGCAATAGCACCGGATGAGCATGCTCATTTGGTAGCAGTTTGTGAGGCCTGGCAGTTACGCAGAGCATGGCTGAAAACGGCGGTCGAAACGAATGATTGGACTCCGGCGGCTCCGGACTTCCCTGACGGCGATCGGCTGGAAATCCGGTTACGCCGGTTAATAGAAGCAAACAAATTAGCTGCCAAAACGCTGCGCGAATCGGATGATCCGGAGAATCGAGCGCGACTTCAGGAGGAGCTTAAGCAGCTCAGGGCTCGTCAGGCGTTCGTATTGTTGCTGCCACAAGCTGAGCAATATGTTCAAAACAGCATCGTGCGGCAAAATCTCGATAAGTGCCTAGCAGCACTAAGTCCGACCGGTGTCTCAACAAAAATGACGAACCTCGCCAGGCTGTACGTCACTTCTGCTTTGGCCGAAGCTATGACGGCCGAGTTGCAGCTTCTAGGATATCGACGTGACATTGAACCTGAGCTCGCTGGGCGAACGAGTGCGGGCACAACCAAAGTCACACTGAAAATAAAAGGTTCCAATCTTGATGCTCACCATCTGCTTTCCGAGGGGGAACAACGAGCAATTGCACTGGCACTCTTCTTGGCCGAAATCCGCTCGTTGCCTCATCACTCCGCCGTCATATTCGATGACCCGTCGACATCATTGGATCACCGCTACCGCCGGAAAATGGCAGAACGTCTCGCATTATTGGCAGAGGAACGACAAGTCATTGTGCTCACCCATGACGCGGTTTTCCTCACAGAGCTGAACACCGCTCAACGAAAATCGGGAGTCGAGGCTAGCTACAAATCCGTTCGTTGGGATAACGCGCCAGGCCAAATAGTCGACGGTCTTACCTGGGAAACCATGAATTGCAAGATGCGTTTGGAGGACATCGCTGAGGTTGCCCAAGAAATACAAAAGACTATGGGGACGTATATGAATGACGACAGCGCGCAGGCTGTGACAAGGGCATACGGAAAATTACGGGGCACCATTGAAAGAGCTGTTCGCGAAGAATTTATGAACAATACCGTGCAGCCTTTTAGCGATGTCGTATCGGTTGAGTCCTTCGGAGCAGTGATCGGTCACACCCAAGCTGAGTGGGAAACATTGATCGACATTTATGACCGGTCGTGCGAGGCAATTGAAGCGCACGATACGCCCGCTGCACGTCAACTGCCGATCCCACCACCTGAACAACTGCTACGTGATGTCGAGGTAGCTATCGATCTAATAGGTGAAGCGACAAAGAGGAAAAAGGCGTACGAAAAGGCCAGATCAGATCGCAATGCGGCCAGGAAAAAGCCATTTCAAACGGCCTGACTTATCCGATATTCATGCTGTTTCCTAGACGAGCCCTGCTCGACAGCGTGCATTTTTTGAGCTTACTCACGGAAGAATCACAATGCCGAACGCAGACTTACTCCCTTCCCTACTCTTCAAGATCAATCAAAATCAGTTAGCGCTTGAAGCTGCGATCATGGAGCTGTCACTGTGGATTGAGCAGCGTGGATCAACAGAGGTTGCCGGCAACGTTCGTGGCGCTTTGGACACAATCAGCATGAACGAGGAATTCATCAACATGACGCTTGCGGTGCTGATGTCGCCAGAGTGATAGGTTTCGAGTTTGTAAGGCTAGCCGGGTCTGGTTTGCCCGAAGGCGCGACCTCTCCATTCACGCCACTTCATACCGCAGCCTGGCTATGGGCAAGCGACGACGCGAGCGCAGAACACTTTGAACACGCCCCCTCTCCTACCGGCCCGCGAGGTCTACCAGATGCTGACGGACGTCGCGCTCGGCAAACGCATCATGATGCGAAGCTCCATCCAGTCCTGGAGCGAGATCTACCACGGCCTCATGCCCGTGGAGATTGATGGCTGGCAGCTCACGCTTTTCAATGACTGTGACACCCTGGACTACTGCGATTACTGCAGGTCGCCTGATGGCCGAATCGGGACGCTTGAGCTCTGGGAGCGCGATGGAGTTGACCCTGTCGAGCTGTTGAGCGCCTGGGAGCGAGAACAGCTCGAACGATTGCTCGCTGCCCTCTGAGCCTCCATGCAAAAAAAGGCAGGTGAGGGTTTGGTTACTTCAGTCATCTCGAAAGCTGCATCCAAGACTGTAGCTATGACATCATTTTCATCACAGACGGTTGCCGCCAAGGCTTGGTAGGCTTACCAGGATTTTTAACCTGCAATCCGGGCAACTGCCAATCTGCGATGCAACCACGAAATAAACGGCCCTGCCCTTACCAACGGCTCAATGTACCAATCGAATGGCTAGTGCCTGGCTCCCGAATAGGAGTAACAAATTGCTGAACCGTCCCGACAAAGATGCGCTCCGTGCAATGCTGGAATCGCAAGTTCAAGAAAAGCTGCAGCACGATCCAGACGCGGTAACGACTTACGCAGCCCAGCCTGTACCTGACCGAAAACCATACACCAGCAAACCCACGGTTCAGGACAAGGCATTTCACAAAGAGCTCGACCAGATGCGTGCAGATGCTGAAGCCGGAGTGATACATACGCCCAAGCGCGAGCCGGAGGACGGAGGCGCTCCTAGCCTTAAGCTTGATGATTATCCGGATCTGTAAACGTGCCCCGGAGAATCTACTGGCGGGTACTGCTTGCCGGCTCATAGCAACGGCGACCAAACGTGAGGAGGTAAAGTGGAGCCGGGCTAAAGCCCGAAAGAGCGATAGCCGAAGTAGCTTTAGCTCCGCAGCCGAACACATCACCTATCGAATCTCACATGTGCCACCCGCGCAATGTATGGCGACCGCAGTCAGTCATAGAGCGAGTGCTGCCTCGATCAAGCGTGCGTTAGGTAAGGCTCGGCGCAGGTCTTCTATGGCGCCCTCTATTGCGTCATGTGCAGAGGCTGCTTCACGGACAAACTCCAATGCCAGGCGACCTGGCTGTCCGACTCCAACCAAAGCATCATCACAGCCTGCTTCCGCCAAGCGATCCATAATCGCATCCATATCTTTGTCGTCAGACAGCAATTGGTACGTCAGGGTAAAAGTACATTCCATCTCTAATCCTTCGTCTCAGCAAGTTCTTGATTGGTGTTTGGTTTTGCGGGATACAACGAGCAGTTGCTCAATAGGCAGGGTCGGTTTGATCGATGACAGCACCATACTACCGTCTCTGGTCAGTGCCCCCGACGTCATTCAAGCTGACTCAGCCGGGCCCGCCGGCCCGAAGCAGCGACCTTAAGAAAAATGCATCCTCACACCACCTACTGCTGAGCCGGCCTTCCCGCAAAGGCGAGTGCATTGCACTGTAATAAATTGTCTCAGCTGAAGCCCGTCCCGTTCTTGAAGTCGTCTCCTTTTGCGGGTACTTGTAGGACACCAATCTCATGCACGGAAAGCAACCATGCACCCAAGATTCAGAGTGATCGAGACCACCACACTGGACGATGGCAGCAAGCGATACAGGGTCGTCGATCTTGTTGAGGGAGGCTCAGCTAGCAAGCATGGAGTGTTCAAAGCGAGGCCTGAGGCAGAGGCGGTTTGCTCAAACTTGAATGCCGAGCATCCGATTCAGTTGATGCATGCATCGCCTAGTGCCCACTGAGCCGATGCGATGTCTCACTCGCCTCCACGCTGTTGCGCCCAGAGACCTGGTTTCTATCATAGGAGCATTGCCCTGAGCTCCCATGCGGCTCGAATAGGAATAACACCCGCCTGCTACGCTGACCTCTTTCTATGGAGGTATCCCGATGTCGAATGCAGACTTACTCCCTGCCGTACTCTTCAAAATCAACCAAAATCAATTGGCTCTTGAAGCAGCAATCATGGAACTCACGCTCTGGGTCGAACAGCGCGGATCAGCGGAGGTCGCCGGCAACGTACGCGGTGCTTTGGACACAATCAGCAAGAATGAAGAGTTCATCAATATGTCGCTCGCGGTGCTGATGGCACCAGAATGACAGTCGGCTATCCGCACTGCTTCAGGCAGCACCAATGGCGATCGACGTGATTCGCCTGGCCGGCGTCGATTATCTGGTCTGGTTGGGGGGCGGGATGATCATCAATAGTCGCCAACCCGTGACGGCAGAGCCGCTACGAAAGCTGGGGGTTTTGCGCGACAGCGTGGTAGTGGAAGTGCTCAACCCGAAAACGGCATTGTTTTTTCTGACCTTTCTACCGCAATTCGTCGATGCCACCAGCGCCGCGTCGGTATGGCTGCAATTTCTGTTGATTAGCAACTTCGTCAACCTGGTCTTTTCCCTGGCTGACGTGATGGCAGTGCCAGGCGCTTCGCTACTTCGCGGCCCATTCTCGGCGACAGGCTTCCAACGTTTGGTACCTTGCGTGAGCAGCGCCATCCTGATTGGGCTAGGCTGCATATTCGTGCTGCAAAGCGGCATACCCACGAAGTAGGTGCACGCACACCAAATGGAAGCACCGCCAGTAACCTGGCGCCCGCGAGTGGCTTGGCAATGCCGCGATATCACGTCGCTGCTGTAAGACGCAGAAATGAATGCCACCGCCTGATAGCCGATCAATAGGGAGAAATCTACGTCCCCCCCCTTTTCAAAGAATGCGTCCAATGTTCAGTCTCGGAATCCAAGATCAATCGTCATGCTTGTGTCTATGTTTATTCTTGTACTTATTTTTATGCTTGTAATCGGAATCGTGGTGGTCGTTGTCATCGGCCATATTGTTGCCGATAGCACCACCTGCTGCGCCGCCCAGTCCAGCGCCGATCAAGCCACCGGTGGAACCACCGACACTGTTGCCGATTACCTGTCCACCCGCTGCACCGAGCCCCCCGCCAATAGCTGACTCGGTCTTCTTGCCACTCTTCGCGGTCATTGCGCCCCCAGCCGCGCCACCTACGCCGGCTCCAATCGCAGCGCCAGTGCTCCCTCCCACAGCCTGACCGACGACGCTACCAAGGGCGCCACCGACACCGCCACCGATAGCCGTGTTGCTGGTTTCGCTGGCGAAGGAGTACTGCGATACAAGAAGGCTTAGTACAACGAAAGATAATACTTTACGCATCAGGCAGACCTCTAGAAAGAAAAAAGAGAAGAAAAGTTTGTTGGCACATCGCATTCAGGTCAATGCATAACCGGCTGTACATTAATTTGGATCAATCAATCGGTGAGTAGTACGACCGCTTGTCGTTCGAATATGAGCTGCGGATTATCCCGCTAAGCGATGAATAGATAGTTATCGGCCCAGGCTGTGTGAAAATGCTTGGATCGCTTGTTTCCCTATGCTGATCAACTTCCCGAATCAAACATTGTTGATCTGGTTCATGTAGAAGAAACTCAAGTAAATCCGACGCTACGCAACGGTTTTTTTTGCGTTGCTCATCCCGTGGCATAGCGTCATCGGTGCAGAAATCTCAACACACTCTATGTCCAGTTCGCCATCTGGAAGGCCAAGCGGGATCCAGAAGCAAGGCGTCTAGTGAATAGCACTCGGCACGGTCGAACCACATCGTGAGCAAAAATCGTTTCTCTACCCGCTACGTTTGTGCTGACAGGTGATCGCATCCTGCTCTGCTTCTCAACAAAAGTCTGGAACCTTGACTAGCGTGGCGACATTATGGCCGACCCCGGCCAGCTTGCGGCACAGGGTGCAATGGCAGCGATAATAAAATCTTGGTTCAACCCCAGGGAAAAGCGTACAGCCGCGCAAAGACCTTGCCCTGATGCCATTTACATCTCCATTGAAGAATGTTTCATCGGTATTTACCAGTTCGAACGTTGGTATCGGAAAAAGTGGCCGTCAGAGTACTGATCTTTCATTGCCATTGATAAAGACCTACTCAGCAGTCGCATTATTGTGCCGGGGTTCATAGCGGCTGAGCTCAGCGCACCAGATGCAGATAGTGCAAATAACGTTCGTACTGATTGAGGATATCGCCGATCACGTCCTCACGGCTCCAGCCCATGATGTCGTAGTCCTGCCCCCCTTCTCGCAGGTGGACTTCAGCGCGAAAGTATTTGCGGGCGTCAGAGCCATCCTCGCTATCACCAACCACGAAACTCGGGCTGGTGAACGCACGCGGGCGTACTTCATAGAGGAAGCGCCCTTCCCCTGCCTGCAACAACTCCAATACCACACTGCCACCCTCGGACTCATTCACCGTGACCTCATAACCCTGCTTGCGCAATTCGCCAGCCACCTCTTCACAAGCGGGTTTGACCACCTCGGTGATGAAGCGATTGACATGGGCACGTCGGGGACGCATCGCAATACCGCGCAATCGCCGCTGCCATCCGCCATGAGGGTGGCGGGTGTTATGCAGCCCAGGCAACGCCTGGTTGCGCAGCCCACGGCGGGTAGCGTCCAGACTGAGCGCCTTGAACAAACCCCATATGGACGCCAGCAGAATGATCGAGAACGGCAAGGCACTGGCGATCGTTGCGGTCTGCAGTGCCTTCAACCCATTGGCCAGCAGCAGTGCAATGGCCACTATTCCGATCGTCACCGACCAGAAAATGCGCTGCCATAATGGAGAGTGGTCATGCCCGGACGACGCCAGCATGTCGACCACCAGTGCCCCCGAATCGGCGGAGGTGACGAAAAACACCACCACCATCAGGACTGCCAGCATCGAGATCAAACCGGAAAAAGGGAAATGCTCTAGAAAGGCAAATAACGCCAGCGAACTGTCCTGATCAATCACCTTCGCCAACTCTGTGACGCCCTCGTTGAGAATCATATGGATTGCCGAATCGCCGAATATTGTCATCCACAACAACGTAAAGCCGGCCGGTACGAAGAGGACACCACAGACAAATTCGCGAATGGTTCTACCGCGCGATATGCGAGCAATAAACAACCCCACAAACGGTGACCAAGACAGCCACCAGCCCCAATACAACAGCGTCCATCCACCGATCCAGTCGGTGGGTTCGTAGGCGTACAAGTTGAATGTCTTGTTCACGATGTCTGACAAATACGCGCCAGTGTTTTGCACGTAAGCCTGAAGCAGAAAAACCGTCGGCCCCAGCAACAGTACAAAGATCATTAGCACTACGGCCAACCCGAGGTTGATCTCGGACAGTATGCGGATCCCCTTGTCCAGTCCGCTGGCGACCGACAGCGTTGCGAGCGCGCAAGTCGCCGTGATCAATATGACCTGAACCGTGGTGTTCACAGGCAGGCCGAACAAGTGATGGAAACCACTGTTGATCTGTAGCACGCCATAACCCAACGAAGTCGCCACACCAAACACGGTACCGAGGATGGCAAATACATCCACGGCATGACCAATCGGGCCGTAGATTCGCTCGCCAATCAACGGATATAACGCCGAGCGCAAGGTCAGTGGCAGGCCATTGCGAAAGCTGAAATAGGCCAGGATCAACGCAACCATTGCGTAGATCGCCCAGGCGTGCAGGCCCCAGTGAAAGAAAGTGATTTTCATCGCTTCGCGCGCTGCGGCGACTGTGCCACCCTCGCCCACTGGCGGGCTGGTGAAATGCATGACCGGCTCAGCCACCCCAAAAAACATCAAGCCGATGCCCATGCCTGCGGAAAACAGCATGGCAAACCAACTGCTATTGCGATAATCCGGCTCGCTGTGATCCGGCCCCAACTTGATATCCCCATAGCGACTCACGGCAAGAAACACCACGCTGATCAGAATCAGGGCGACAGCCAAGATATAAAACCAACTGGCATTAGTATTGATCCAGCGCTGTATGTGATCGAACTGAGTCTGGGCTTCGACCTGAAAGACGACGGTGTAAAGAACCAACAACAAAATCAGAATCGCGCTGGTATAGAACACCGGCGGATTTAGGGTGCTCTTTGGATTGGAGGGGCTGTCCATAAATGAGTCGCTCTCTTTTGAAGCAAAGAGTTCACATGTCCTGTCCAACATGCGCGTGGGCTACAACTACTCATCGAGTGTAGTCCAGAAGAATTTCATTTCATTTCCGCGTACTGTTCACCTTGGATAAAGCGCTTCATGGGCGGTTCCCTGCGATGAAATCCTCAGAAATCATAGCAAGGGTTCGCGCAGGCGTTTTTACACACTCTCGGCCAACAGCGGTCGCACGCATAAGGTCGCATATTAGTTGTTTCACCAGCTTGCACGCCTCAACCGCTACTCCTTTACCTAGAGCCTGGAGTTCGAGCGCTTCAAAATTTCAATCGATGAGGTGAAGGTCGCTTTCGTGCAGAACTCGGGGAACCGTAGAAGCCGTTTTTCTTATCCCGACACGTGATTGCTGGTACCGCATAAGTGATGCCACAATGCCACACGAAGTCCCGCACCCTAAGCAATAACCGCGACTCACGGACGACCACCATGCCCAGTCTCTGTTGCTGCTCTATCACGCCACGCCAGCCGGAGAGAGCCTTGTCGACTCGTCTGCGTCGACTGCTGTTCTTCGTGCTGCTCTCAGGTCAGGCCGCGTGGGCAAACCCCGTCACCCAACAGAATGACGACGTACAGGTGATTGACGTCCAGCTACGTTGGAAACATCAGTTCCAGTTCGCTGGCTACTACGCCGCCATCGCCCAGGGCTATTACCGCGAAGAAGGTCTGGAGGTGCGCCTACACGAAGGTGGCCCCAGCATCACACCGGTCGAAGAAGTGCTCTCCGGGCGCGCCCAGTACGGCGAAGCCAACAGCGAATTGCTCTACGCACGTTTGCAGGGCAAGCCCTTGGTGGCGCTGGCGGTGATTTTTCAACACTCCCCCTCAGTGCTCCTGGCTCGCGCCGACAAAGGTGTTCACTCCGTGCATGATCTGATCAGCAAGCCGGTGATGCTGATGGATGCACAGACCGATGCCGAGTTTCTGGCCATGTTTCGCCACGAGGGTATAGCCCTCGATAAACTGCAATTGCTACCCAGCAGTTTTAAAGTCGAGGAT
Organism: Pseudomonas sp. MYb327; assembly: GCF_040438925.1. Lineage (NCBI taxonomy): Bacteria > Pseudomonadati > Pseudomonadota > Gammaproteobacteria > Pseudomonadales > Pseudomonadaceae > Pseudomonas > Pseudomonas sp. MYb327. The sequence continues at coordinate 475,631 of NZ_CP159258.1, read as the reverse complement.
CTGGCCAACGACAAAGTGACGGCCTTCAACTCCTACCTGACCAACGAGCCCTTCTACCTGCAACAGCGCGGCATCGACTACAACATTATCGCGCCCATCACCTACGGGATCGACTTCTACAGCGACATCTTATTCACCAGCCAGGGCGAGATTGACGATCATCCACAACGGGCCGAGGCCTTCCGCCGCGCCAGTCTGCGTGGTTGGCGCTATGCGATGGACAACCCCGAGCAAATCATAGACCTGCTGCTCAATCAGTATTCGGTGAAGAAAAGCCGCGCACACCTGCAGTTCGAAGCTCAAGCCATGCGGGCGCTGGTGCTACCCGACCTGATCGAGATCGGCCACATGAACCCCGGGCGCTGGCAACGTATGGCTGAAGACTTCCTCGAACTGGGCATGGTCAGCAATATCGAAGGTCTGAAGGACTTCATCTATGATCCTAATCCGCCACAGCTTGAGCGACTGCGCAAAATTATTGTCCTGATCAGCATTGGCTGCGCGCTGGCGCTGATGCTCACCCTGATTCTGTTGAGGGCCCAGCGCCGCCTGCACAACGAGATCAAGTTACGCAAACAGGCCGAAGAAGAAGTACGCAAACTGGCTTTCAATGACAGCCTGACTGGTTTGCCCAATCGCAACAGTTTTATCCCCTTCGCTACTCAGAAGCTGCTCAACGCCGAGCGTTGTGGGGAGCACCTGGCGCTGTGCTATATCGATCTGAACAACTTTAAGCAGGTCAATGACCGTTTCGGCCACCAGGCGGGCGATGCCATCCTGATCCACGCGGCTTGGGCCATAAAATCCAATATTCGCGAGTTCGAAATAGCCGCGCGCATGGGCGGGGACGAATTCGTCGTGTTGCTCGACGGCGCGCATCACAGTAGCGATATCCAGCGTGTCACCCAGGAAATCTGCAAGGCCATCGCCTTGGCCATTCCTTGGAAAAACAGCCAGATCAAGGTCAGTGCCAGCCTTGGCGTGGCGCTGTACCCGGAAGATGGTGAATACCTCGACGAGCTGATGTTCAAGGCCGATACCGCCATGTTCCAAAGCAAAGCCAGTATCACTGCGCAGGGCTGAACCTGTTTACGAGCGGCTGTGCATCGGGCATGTGCCTTATCGATATTCCGATTCTCGATTATTAATCGAGCAGTTCCCCGTCATCTCGATGACTCCTCTACGACTCCCGCCTACTAGGGCTGGATCCCGGCAGGGAATGCCTGACTTCCCAGCGGCGCACCGTCAACGGTCTTACCGTAATAGCCCTGATCCGAGTCATGAAACGCTTTGGTGGTTCTTGATAGGTCACCGTCAAATCGGGGATCCTGCGGTCGTTCGCGGCTATTCATGAACGCCGCCACATCCCAGGCCTGCTGAACATCGAGTTGCACCCCCTTGCCCAGCGGCATGTTTTCGAAAATGAAAGTGGCGGCAGTATTGACCCTATGCATTCCGGCTCCCCAGTTGTAGGACTCCGGCCCCCAGAGTGCAGGGATGACGGGGACGCCGGCCATCAAGCGCCCTTGGCCTTGTTCACCATGACACACCGCGCAGTGCTGGGCGTAGACCTGTTTTCCACGTAAGGGAGACGCTGGCTGGGTTGGTTCCTGCAGAGCAGCAAATGCGCGGCCCGGCATGTGCTCGCGCCCGGCCAGCTTGACTTGACCTGTCAGTGGCCCAGGAAGGACGAACGAGTCGTCTCTCCCACCCAGTTGAAGTCGCGTGTCGTTGAGTTCGGGCACGGGCTTGTCCCGCATGCCGTACATATCGAGCAACCCACCCATTAGTAACCAATATGAATAAGCGGACATAGCCACCAACTCGGGGGAACCAATAGCTGGAGCTTTTCCATTCATCGAATAATTGAAGCAGCCTTGGATGCGCTCTGCAAAATTGCTCACCCGGTTATCCTTTTTGCGAAACGCTGGGTAGGCTAAATAGGCAGCCCACATTGGCGCGGCATAGGCTTTTGTACCGGCATCCAAATGACAGTTGGTGCAATTGAGCGTATTGCCAACATAACGACCCTTGAGTTGCTGGGTATCGACAAACAGCTCGTATCCCTTGCGCACCTTGTCACCAAAAGCGTCGTTGGGAATACGCGACAGGTCACGCGGCGTGAAATAGTGCAGGTCAGCCGCTTTGGGCTGGGCTGCAATTTCATCTTGCATGTCCGGATAGGCGCCCAGGACTAGATTCGGAAGTACACTGCAGAGCAGTATCACCTGCCTGAGTTTGGCAAATCTCATGACTGTTTCCTCACCGAATAGACGACAGATAGCTAGCTAGCGCCTGAATATCTTTTCCGCTCAAACGATTGGCGATGGTGCCCATCATGTTATCCGGGTCACCACTTCGCTCGCCCTTCTGCCAAGCTACTAATTGCGCACCCAGGTAATCCGCCTGCTGCCCAGCGAGACGCGGGAAGGGGCCTCCTCCCACTGCGGCCGGCCCATGGCAGCTAAAGCAAGCAGGTATATCCCGTGTGGGGTCACCCTGATAGTAGAGCTGCTCCGCGAGCGACTTAGGCTGACGCTGTCCTCGCAACTGCAATTGCGGTTGTTTCCCTTGGGCAGCGAAATAGGCTGCCACGGGTTCACGCAGTTGAGGGTCGGTATAGCCCTGAGCCATTGGGCTCATCTGTATGTTGCTGCGCCGCCCAGAAATGAAGTGCCCAATCTGTGCGTAAATGTATTCCTTCGACAGTCCTGCGAGCATCGGGCCTTTGGCTGTGCCCAAACCATGTTCGCCATGACAGGCGACACAGGGTTGTGCCTCTCTCGGCATTTCTTGTGCACAAACTGTTCCTACAACCCCGACTATAAGCAGCACCGCAGCCTTTCTCACAAGACGCATCTAGCACCCCCAATTCATCTAATTGGTCAAGAATGCCAACAGCATAGGTGAGAAATAACTGGAGGACTTGGAGCCATTCACTTTCTTGTACGCCTAATTTTCAATGACCTTCAGCCCTAACTGGTCGCCGCTGAGCTTGAATTTCATTAGCCTCGCCAAATGCGACAGAAAGTAGTGGCGAAATGACTGCAAGTGAGTTATTAATCTCACCGCTTGACAAGGAGATGGTTCAAGGAGAGATGTATGGTGACTGATCGCGAAATTGCACTTGAGCAGGCACTTGTTGCGTTTATTGGAGCTGTGGTTGCCAGCGGAATAGACTCGGCCGCTTTGGTTGAAAGTGCGACGGTTGGTTTACTTGAGGGTGAACATTACCGCTGGGTTGGCTTTCCCCATTTGTCGAATGCCATTCAGGTATTGCGTGTTGCCCATGAACAGGTGTTGAACAATACCTCAGAGTAACAAATGCCTGAGTGAAGGCGACAGACGGCATCGCCCCAAGTGGATTGACCCTATAAGGTTCATAGTCATCTACCCGCCCAACCGCAATCCATAGCGCTCAAACGAAACTGAACAAGACCTCTGCGCCATTTCGCATTGACGGCTAATGGTAAAACCATAAGTCCTTACATCATCCGTCACAGAATTAATAACGCTTCCTCGACCTCAATACAAGGCACACATTCGATTCGGCGCCTATTCGCAAGCCACTCCCTGGTTTTTCCCACATCGAAAATTTGCCCTTGCTCCATTAGCGTTAGAACCAACGCATCCGCCACGCGATACCGTCCGCAACTCGGGCAATCTCTTTCTTCCCAAGCCCCTTTGCAATTAATACGCTCTGCTATACCAGCGCATATCAAACAGTTCATCGGCAGCCTCTTTTCTTCACTATTTTTTGCCACCTATACAGTTTTTTCCGCTGGAAGGCTACAGCGATTCGACCCGCCCCTCCTCCAATGCATCACGACACGCTTCCAACGACAAGCGGTTCCTGGTCTGGAGGTACTCACTCGACACACGGATGGGGAATCCAAATTTTGTACTAATCTGGAACGATCTATGGTCACAAGCTTTTCCCAGGGGAACAATATGAAAGCAGTGCTGCTCACCATAAAGCATGAAGTCATCAAGGCAATTCCACCTACGCTATTCTTTTTCGTCATTCTGCACATAGTAGCGGCCATCCGTTCGCTCATGATTAAAGGAACGGGCGTTTCGCTTCCGGTTTCAGCGTCGGTTCTGATTGCTTCTCTAATACTCGGCAAGTCAGTATTAGTTGCAGATATGTTGCCCTTTATTAACCGCTTTCCGGAAAAGCCACTGATTTGGAATGTCACCTGGAAGACGCTTATGTATACCTTGGTCGCGCTTGTTGTTCATTATTTGGAACGGCTATATGAGTTCTGGAAAGAAGCTCCGAGCATCATGGATGCGAACTCCACGCTTTGGAACTCTATGAATTGGCCCCAATTTTGGGCGGTACAGCTTCTGCTCGTTACGTTGATATTCATGTACTGCGTTATCTCGGAGCTTGCGCGTGCCATCGGACATGATCGTCTGAAAAAAATGTTCATAGGGCCGCTCCCATCGGTAGGCACCGAAAATCAAAGGCCATCCGAAAACCATACAAAGTGAGACGCTGAGTCATAGATGGGTTGGCAAGCTCGGCTGCGCCTAACGTCAAGTTGACAATGGAGATTAACCATGCGCATCCCTTTTCCTATCCCTACCTTCTTATGCCTAATCTCCTTGGTCAACACTCAGGGAGCAATTGCGCAGGAGCAAGAAAATGACTCCGCTAATGCGGTGGCGCAAAAACTCGCGAACCCGAACACCGATCTCGCCAAACTGACATTTAAGAATGAAATGTACTGGTTTGATGGCAAGCTTCCCGGTGCCGATAAACATGGTTTCGGAACCCTCTTTCAGCCCTCATTTCCGATTAGCCTCGACGATGGATATATGATTTTCGCTCGTCCCGCGATTCCGATTATTTACGAGGGGCCCGTCCACAACAGTCAAACAGGAAGCTTTCAAGACGAAGCGGGCTTGGGGGATATGGGATTCGATCTCTCTTTTGGGCACGGCTCCGCGTCAGGCAATATTTGGTCAGTCGGTATCACCGGCTCTTTGCCTACCGCCACCAAAAGCGAGCTAGGCAACGGCCAAGTTAGCCTCGGCCCAGAGCTCTTTGTTGCCAAAAAGACTCAAACGTACATCGTGGGTATATTCCCCTCTCACCAATGGGACGTTGCTGGTTGGGGCGAGACCCCCGTCAATCGAACCTCCATAGAACCTTTGGCCCTCGTTCTTCCCGGCAATGCTTGGATCTATGGCACAAATCCGACCATGACCTACGACTGGGAAACCGATCAATGGACGATTCCCATCAACCTCACAGCTGCCAAAACAATAATTATTGGCGACACACCTTGGCGTTTTGGTGTCGAAGTCAATTACTACACAGAGCGTTCCGACGCATTCGGCCCTCGATGGATGCTTGGCTTCAATGTCACTCCTGTGGTTAAAAACGTTTTCGCGGATTGGCTCCGTAAGCGAGCCGCTTGACGTTTACAAGTCCTACCCATGAAGCCTAACTGAACGTACGTTCGATATCGGCTGGTTTAATTCAGAACCTGAGGCATTAAAAAATTTTCTAATTTTTACAGAGATCCGCCAGGGCCTTTTCTTACCCTCTTCTCACAGATTCCATTAAAACTGCCTGTATTTACTCGAAATTTTTTCAGTTCCTACTACTTTTAAATTAGCTCGCCGCTCCCCCTGGTATGGCGCAGAGGTACGACAAGGAAATGGAAGAGGAAACACGAGATGCCGTCTAAGGAGCTCACCCCGGTTTTTAGCCCGTTCAAGCGCATAGCCAGGAAGTAAAGGAAATACGCGCCTTGAAAAATCACCTCAACAGACAGCAGTGCTGAAAGCGCTGCCGTCAGCGTGGCTACTGTGGACGCTACTTTCGATTTCAATAGATTACTCTGGAGTTTTTATGCATATCAGACCGCTCGCCGCATGCGTATTGACCTTGGCGCTTGCCGGATGCGCCAGCCCCTACGTTGATCCTGAGCAATACTCGGGTTTTCTCAAAGATTACAGCGCGCTAAAAGAGGAAAAATCGCCGTCGGGTGAACCCGTCATGCGCTGGATCGACCCGAACGTTGACGCGAACAGCTACACCAGCGTATTCGTCGAACATAGCCAGATGTATCCACCACCGCAACCGACCGAAAAAATTCCGCAAAGTGCACTCAATGGTATTACTCAGTTTTATGACCAAGCGTTGAAAAATGCCTTTGCCAGAGAGCTTCCATTGGCTACTGGCCCTGGCCCAGGCGTGTTGGTTGTGCGTCCGGCCATTACGGCCGTCAGTGCCAAGACCAAGGGACTGCAACCTTACGAGATAATCCCGATTGCCTTGGTCGCCGCCGGTGTCAGTGCGGCGACCGGCATTCGCGACCAGGACACCACTCTCGCCACTGAAGCGGCATTTATCGATGGTGGCGACAATAAGGTGGTGGCCCAATTGGTTCGTAAAGGCGCAGGGTCTGAATTGGCAAATTCCTCAGAAGTCGTGCAAGCCAAAGACTTCAGGGGAGTGCTCGATATCTGGGCACAAGACATCGTCAAATCCTACAAACAGCTTAAAACCAAGTAGTACCTAAATACGGCCAACAGAATTGCCTTGCCGTGACTCACTGCAATGCGTGATGCAGTCTGAGAGGTAAGCGCAGTCTTGATGGTCGTTTTCCTATCAGCACGAAAGAGTTTGGCAGACCTTCCTTCGTGCCTGAGGGCCTCGCAGAGGACGCGTGATGTACAGAAGTTACCAATCTCTCCGGTTACCCATATCGTTGGCTCTTGGTTTGAGCCTACTCGCCAGCAATGCCTGGGCCGGTGGCATCTTGATTTATGAAACAGGGCAGGAAGGTAATGGCTTGGCCAATGCAGGGGCCGCTGCTCTTGCGACCGACCCTAGCGTACTGATGAGCAATCCGGCTGGCATTACCGAATTGGCGGGCACCCAGATCAGCGCCAATGCTCAAGTCATTCTGGGTGATCTAAGCTTCTCTCGCGACAACCACAATCAGTTCGACGGCAACGAAGGCGGCAACTCCTTGCAATACCTTCCGGGAGCCAGTTTTTTTGTCAGCCACCAGATCGATGAACGCTCGGCCATCGGGTTCGGTATGTATGGCAATTTTGGCTTGGCCCTGGATTATGACGATGACTGGGCCGGACGCTACTTCAATCAGGAGGCGGCGATCATCGGTGTGTCTTTCCAGCCCACGCTGGCGCACAAACTCACAGACGATCTTTCCATCGGCATTGGCCCACGCATCATGTATGGCTACTACCGAAACGAGACGGCCATCAACAACAACCTGCTTGGGTTACGGGACAACCCCGACGGCCAGCTTGAATACAAGGACACTGATGTCGGCGCTGGGGTCAACATCGGTTTGCTCTATCGAATGAATGATCGCACCCAGATTGGCCTCGCCTATACCAGCAAGATTGATTTGGAGTTCAAGGACAGCCCGAGCGTGCGCAAGGTCGACAATCCAATCATCAACGCCGCGTTGCGTCGTCTGGATGTCGACTCTATTGAGCTGGATATGTCGGTGCCTCAGACTATGCTGTTCAGCATCGCGCACGATCTCGACCCGCAATGGAAGTTGCTGGGCAGTCTCGGCTGGCAGGACTGGAGCGAGTTTGGCGACATTGGTGTAGAGGTCGACGCCAATGCCACCGATGTCAACCGTACCGCCGACCGCCAATACAAAGACACCTGGCATGCCTCTCTCTGAGCTCAGTACCAGGCCAACTCAAGGGTGCGCTGGAGCATGGGACTTGGCTACGACAGCTCGGCGGTAGATGATAAGGATCGCACCGTCGATAATCCCATGGGCGAAGCCTGGCGCCTAGCCACCGGGATCAATTACAAGCTTGACGAAGGGCTCGACCTGCATGCGGCCTACACCTTGGTCTGGCTGGGTGACATGGACGTCGAACAAACCAAGTCACGTTCGGGTAATACCCTTTCAGGCACCTATCGTAATTCGGCCCTGCACATCGTTGGTGGCGGAGCGACTTGGCGTTTTGATATATACACCGTGAATCAAGCTCCTTTGGGATTTCCCGCCCGCAGTTTCTCGCGGGTTTTTTTTGCGCGAAAACCCACTGTCTCAGCACCGCACGCATTACTGTCGGGGCCACCCGTCTGCAAGGGGAGAAAATACTTCCAAGAGATATTTTATGTTAGATGGAATCACAAACAACCTTGTAGCGCCGCCAGGTGCTTCCTGGATATCCAGCGATACGTCATAGCGTAATACTTAACTACCGAGCCTTCCGTATCTGCTTGAATATCGACAAAATATGCCTCGCCGACGGTCGCCACCGTGTAGCCTCCGTTGCTGCCAGGTTCCTGAGTGGCCCCGGATTCCCCTTCAAAAACGGGCATATCCTGCCATGCATGCTGCACGCAATCAGCGATGACTTTGTCTGTTTTTTTTGAATGCAAAACCTGTCGAGGTTCTTCCTGGCGCATTTCATCCATGGTTGGAGTTGTGCAACCTGTCAACAACGCCAACGATAACAATCCTAAGACATACTTCATATTATTCTCTCGCAAAAATGGTATATACCAAAACTACGGAAAGCACAAAAAGCAACTCCTCGCGTAGCAGACGCTTTGAAGCATAGTCTAAGAACACCGAATACATTAATCAACCCGCTTGCATATTTATCTCCTTCAACCGTAGTGCCTTCTAAAAACAATTAAAAGACACCCAAAAAGCATAAGAAGCCCCCCCCCACTTCCAATTTCAACCTCGTCGATGAGGGCATTCGCTTCCGAATGCTCGCCCAGTGGGCGCTCGCGCGCATTCGACAACGCATCAATTGCAACATCAAAATTCGCTGCTATCCTGATCAGTGAAGGGAGTAATTGCGAACATTCAAACAACATGACTTAACCTTCCGCGTTAAGCTTCGATTCACTCACGCAACCTACAATAGCAACAAATACTCTATTTGCTTTGAAGGATTCAAATGTGTGCGTAAATTATAAATTCCCACTTAGCAAAACACCGCCAATCAAAAGCGTCATTCAAGAATGCATGAGTTGGATATTGTGCCAACCTTTTACCTATTTCAAATCTGATGATTTCAATCGAGCAAGCCTGGAGGGTGATTTTATTCTCTCGAACGACCAAGAACATATTACTTTCTCAATATCGGAAACACAATCCACCTTTTCATCAGGATTACTGACCTACCATAAATTCTCGTCTGCGCATGATCTGAACATAAAAATCGAAGCCACAGTGAACGAGGGTCACCAATGGATAAAATTTTTCTCAATTGAATCCATTAAAGAATTTCCAGATCAGCTCCCCCGGCTCCATATCTCAAGTTTAGTCATACGACTAATCAGTAAGTTCGGCGGAGGGTGGGACAGTGAACTCCCTATTGGAATTTCGTCAATAAAATTAAAAGAAACCAAGGCCGATAGAAATATTGCACGCTCTATTTTTGAGCAAACGCTTAAATGTGCACTACCAATAATCTACATTAGTGCCAGCGAAAAAGATAAATACGCCTTAATTCCTGACAGGCTTGCTAGAAACTTATGCGGAGCGGCTCATGTCGTTGTCGAGCCAAGCAGGTTATTTTCCCGCAGATTAAGACACGAGGTTGATTCTCGAAATATTTATGGAGGAATGATAGGCGTTTATTGGCCTAGCGGGGCAGGAGCGACACTTTTTCGAAGAGGCTCTCAAGATGTAAAAATATTTGAGCATTCAATTATTAACGAGGTTTTCAGGGCTTCGTCCACGTGCGGTGGCAAAACATATGAAAGCGTTCATTTCAAGCAAAATTTTTGAGTGTTCCTGCATCTCGTCTACTGTTTAATTTCATTGACTCAGACTTTCATGCTTAAGAAAGGAAAACCGCATGACAGCGCTCACCGATATCAACGCCCTGCAAGCCAGCATCGCCGAAGCGGTGCTGGGTCAAGATCAGGTCATCCGGCAGATCCTCGTGGGTCTACTAGCCAACGGACATTTGCTGCTGGAAAGTTTGCCCGGATTGGCCAAGACACGCACAGTCAAGGCATTGGCCAAACATTTGGACGCGAAGATGAGCCGCATCCAGTTTACGCCCGACCTTCTGCCCTCCGACATCACCGGCGCCGAAGTGCTGCACCAGGTCGAGGGTAAAAACGAGATCCGCTTCCAGCCAGGGCCGTTGTTCGGAAACCTGATCCTGGCCGACGAAATCAACCGCGCCCCGGCCAAAGTGCAGGCGGCATTGCTGGAAGCCATGGAAGAACGGCAAATCACTGTGGCCGGCAACAGTCACGCGCTGCCGGAGTTGTTCATCGTAGTGGCAACCCAAAATCCCATCGAACAGGAAGGTACCTACCCGTTGCCGGAAGCGCAGATGGATCGCTTTTTGATGAAGTTGCTGCTGGATTACCCGAGTGCGGATAACGAAAGCCAGGTGTTGCGCCTTTTACGTGAAGAAGAACAGGCCCTCGGCGCAAGAACTGCCGCCGCCAATGGCTTCGAACTTTCCCAAGACGTGATTTTTGCTGCGCGCCGGGAGGTCAGTGCGGTGCACGTTTCACCGACCATCGACCGCTACCTGATCGACCTGATCAACGCCACTCGCCACCCCGCCGATTACGACGCCGACCTCGGCCGTTGGATCAATATCGGCGCCAGCCCCCGTGGCGGCATCGGCCTCGACCGTTGCGCCCGGGCCGACGCCTGGCTGCAGGGCCAGGACTTCGTTTCGCCGGACAACGTGCGCGCCGTGGTGCACCCGGTGCTGCGCCATCGCCTGCAACTGAGCTACGACGCGGTGGCCGATGGCGTCACGGCCGACCAGGTGCTAAACCGCCTGCTCGACAAAGTCGCGATTCCGGCCTGAGGTGAAAGATGACTGCCGACGGCCTGGTGTATGTCTCCCTGCAACGGTTGATGGCCCTGGAGTTCGAGGCCCGCGACCTGAGCTTTCTGGCGCGTCAGCCCCAGGGCAGCATCCTGGCCGGCAACCATGCATCACGCCTGCGTGGCCGTGGCTTGAACTTCGATGAATTGCGCCGCTATCAACCGGGGGATGACCTGCGCCACCTCGACTGGCGTGCCTCGCTGCGCACCGGCAAACCGGTGGTGCGCACCTTCACTGAAGAGCGCGACCGCCCGGCGCTGATCCTTGTTGACCAACGCATGTCGATGTTCTTCGGCTCGCAACGCAGCTTCAAATCCGCGATCACCGCCGAACTCGGCGCATTGGCCGCGTGGATGGTGTTCAACGCCGGTGACCGGGTCGGCGGACTGGTGTTCAACGATCAGCGCATCGACAGTATCGCCCCCCTGCGCAGTCGCAAACGCATCGAAGCGCTATGCAGCCGCATTGTCGAACAGAATCAGGCGCTGAACGCAGCCAATCCGGACGCCGAAGGCGAAGACCAGCTCAACAAGGTACTGCAGCATTGCCTGGCCGTCGCCGGCCACGACCACCTGATTTGCATCGTCAGCGACTTTGCCGGGGCCGATGAACGTACCTTGCAACTGATGCGGCAACTGTCGGCGCACAACGATGTGATTGCCATGCAAGTCTACGACCCGCTGGCGTTGAACCTGCCAACCAATGGCCGGGTGTTGATCACCCAGGGCCAGTTGCAGGTGGAACTGGCAGTGGAGAAGCGTCAGGTGCATCAGCCCCTGGGGGATTTTCTCAGTGGCCGGCTCAAGGATGTTGCCACGTTGCTGCGGCGCAGCCAGGTGCCGTTGATGATGTTCAGCACTGCCAGCGACGCCCAGGAACAACTGCGCGCCGAACTGGGCAAGCTGGCCGGGGGACGCCGATGAATCCGAACATTCCGAGCATCGACCAACTCAAGGAAATGGCACTGCCGACTCCGATCAGTTACGCGCCGCAGACCTGGGGCTGGTGGGCGCTTCTAGGTTTATTGTTGCTTGCTGTGGTGTTGGTGAGCGTACGGCGTTATTGGCAATGGCGCCGGGATCGGTATCGGCGTGAAGCGCTGCTGCGGTTTGCGGAGTTGCAGCAGCGCGGCAATGACCTCAATGCGCTGCGCGAGTTGCCGGAGTTACTGAAACGCGTGGCCCTCTCCATGCCAGCCACGGCCTCTGTTGGAGCGAGCCTGCTCGCGAAGGCGTCTCGTCAGCCAACATCGATGTCGAATGTCAGAGCCTCATCGCGAGCAGGCTCGCTTCTACCAGGGTCGCCGGCGGCCTTGGGGAAGGAGGACTGGCAGGCCTTTTTACAGCAGCACAGCAAACAGCCGTTGCCTGCCGACTTCAGCCAGCAATTGTCGCTGCTGGCCTACGCACCGGACGCCACGTTGCTTGCCCTATCCAATGAGCAGCGTGAGGCGCTGTTCAGTACCTGTAAGAACTGGGTGGAGCATCACCATGTGGCAGCTTGATTACCCCTGGTTGTTGATCCTGCTGCCGTTGCCGTGGCTCGGCTATCGCTACCTGCCGGACTACCGTGAAGCCCGCAGCGCCGTGCGCGTGCCGTTCTTCAGGGCGATGAGCCGTGCAGTCGGCCAGCCCCCGAGACAAGCTGGCACCCGCAGCAATCGCTGGCAACTGCTACTCAACCTGTTGGTTTGGGCGTTGTTGCTGGTCGCTGCCAGTCGCCCCGTGCTGGTGGAGAAACCCATCGAGCGTCAACAACCGGTGCGTGATCTGATGTTGGCCATCGACTTGTCCCAATCCATGGAAACCACCGACTTCACCGACGTCAATGGCCAGAAAATCAATCGTCTGGCAGCGGTCAAGGAAGTGGTGCATGGTTTTATCGACAAGCGCAAAGAGGATCGCCTCGGCCTGATCGTGTTCGGCACCGGTGCTTATCCGCAGGCACCCTTGACCCTCGATCATGCCAGCTTGTCGCTGTTGCTGGACGACACCGGGATCGGCATGGCCGGGCCGAACACTGCCATCGGCGACGCCATTGGCTTAAGCCTGAAAATGCTGGATAAAGCTCACGAGCAGGAAAAGGTGCTGATCCTGCTCACCGACGGCAACGACACCAGTAGTGCCATCACCCCGGATCACGCGGCCGCTATGGCCGCTGCGAAAGGCGTGGTGATCCACACCATCGGCATCGGCGACCCGAATGCCGAGGGTGAAGCCAAGGTCAACCTGCAAGGCCTGCGCGACATCGCTAAAGCCACCGGCGGGCAGTTCTTCCGCGCCGAAGACCGCAATGCGTTGGATCAGGTCTATAGCACACTCGACAAACTCACTCCGCATCAGGTGAAAACCCTAAGCCATCAGCCCAAGCGCGACCTGTTCTGGTGGCCATTGGGCGCGGCGATCGGCTTGTTGGCGCTGTATCACCTGGGCGCCCTGCTCCTTCCACGGCTGATGCTCGCGCGTCAAAAGCAGGAGGCCTGAGATGGACATCAATCTAAGCGACTTCCACTTCCTGCGCCCCTACTGGTTGCTGCTCGGTTTGTTCGGCGCATCGCTGCCCTTTTTTTGGCGGCACAGTCGTGATTTGCAAAAGCGTCTGCGCAACAGAATCGCGCCGCACCTGTTGTCGCATTTGTTAATAACCCCAAAAGATCCTCATCGCCTACGCCCTGTACATCTGGTGTGCGCGTTATTGGTATTAGGTGCCATTGCGGCGGCTGGGCCAACCTGGGAACAGGATCGACCAGACTTTCTGGAAAACCGGGCGCCGCTGATCATCGCCGTCGACCTGTCACCCTCCATGGACGCCAGCGATGTCTCGCCCACACGCCTGGAAGCGACCAAACACAAGCTCCACGACCTGATCCAACGCCGCTCCGGCGCACGCAACGCCCTGATCGCCTATGCCGGCAGCGCCCATCTGGTGCTGCCGGCCACCGACGATCCAGCGTTGCTCGACACCTTTATCCAAGCCTTGAGCACCGACCTCATCAGCACACCAGGGAAAAGCGTCAGCGCCGTGATCGATCAGGCCAATCGCCTGCTCGCCGCCGAAAAAACTCCCGGTACCCTGCTGCTGATCACCGACGGCGCGGACACCTCGGCGCTTGACGGGCTCGACAAGCAACTCGATGGCAGTGACCTTCAAGTGATGATCCTGGCCGTCGGCAACACGGATGGTGGCATCATCCATGACGCGGGTGGCGGCCCTCGCACCGACAGCAACGGGCGCCCGCAGATCGGCAGTTTCGACCAGGACGCGCTCAAGCAACTTGCATCCGCGCTGGACGCCCCGTTGGGCAGCCTGACCCTCGACAACGACGATCTGGACTGGATCGAACTGCACGCCGAACAACACTTCCAGGCCGCCAGTGACGAGCAGCGTGAACTGCACTGGAAAGACGCCGGTTACTGGTTGTGCTGGCCGCTGCTGTTGATTGCGTTCTTCAGCGTGCGCAAGGGCTGGAGCCTGAACTGGATGGCCGGTTTATTGCTAGCCGTGGGCTTGGGATTGCAACCGACGCCGGCTCAGGCCAATGCCTTGACGGACGCCTTCTTCACCCGCGACCAGCAGGGCCGCTGGGCTTTCGAACATGAACACTATCCGCAGGCCGCCGCGCTGTTCGTCGATCCGTACTGGAAAGGCGTGGCCGCGTACAACGCTGCGGACTTCGACCTGGCGCTTGCCAGCTTCGCGCGGCTGGACACGCCGCAAGCCTACTTTTATCTGGGCAATATCTACGTGCGCCGCTTCAAGTTCGATCAGGCCATCGCCGCCTATACCCAGGCGCTTAAATTACAGCCGCAGTTTCCGGAAGCCACGGCCAACCTGGCGCTGGCCATTGCCCTGGAGAAAGACACCGAAGACGCCGAAAAGAACACCCCCGAGGTTAAGCCTGATGAAATCAAGATGGACAAGGCGCCGGGCAAGGGACAAAGCAAAAAGGTGCAGACCGCGCAGGCCGCGTCCGATGAACAGTGGCTGCAGAACCTGACCACCTCGCCGGCCAAATTCCTCAAACAAAAATTCAGCTTGCAGGATCAGGTGGGGGGTAAACCATGATCAGCCTGAAAAATCACATTGAGTCTATCGTAAGCCCATTTACTACAAAACTTCCGCTGATACTCCTTTGTCTGTTCGCGACTAACTCCTTCGCTGTCGAGCTGAAAGTCCAGGCCACCCTGCAACCTGCCGACTCGGTCATGGTTGGCAGCCTGGTCGAGTTGCAATTGGTGATTCTCACCGACACCTGGTTCACCGATGCACCAACCCTGCCTGACCTAAAAATATCCGGCGCACTGGTGCGCCCACCCGACGGCCATGCCGAGCACCTGAACCAGACTCTCGACGGCAAAACCTACGCGGGCATGCGCTACAGCTACTTCATCACGCCGAACCTGGCTCAGGAGTTCGACATTCCGGCACTGACCGTACACGTCACGCCCGGACAAGCCACCAATGAGCTGAGTGCGAACAGTCAGCCATTACACTTCACCGCTGCCCAGCCCCCGGGGTTCCAACCCGATGAGCCGGTGCTGGTCGCTCAGGCGTTGCGCTTCACGCAAAAAATGACGCCTTCCGCCTCACCGCTGAAGGCAGGCGACAGCATCACCCGGGAACTGACGCTGCAGGCCGATGGCGCCTTGGCCATGGCCTTGCCCACCCCGTCACTGGGCGACATCAAGGGCCTGAGCCGCTATCCGAAAGCGCCGCAGATCAACAACCTCAACGACGGCCGAGGCAACTTCACTGGCGGCCAGCGGATCGACACCGTGACTTACCGGATCGACACAGAAGGCCACTACACCTTGCCCGCCATCGAGCTGAAATGGTGGGACGCCGGCAGTCGCCAGACGCGCACGGCGACCGTGCCTGCGCTGACTTTCGACGCGGCGATCAATACCGCTTACCAGCCGGTGTTCTCGATCACCGAAGACCTGAAAAAACTCGGCCAGCAAAACCGCCTGCACCTGTCCGGACACTGGGTCGGCTGGCTTGCGCTGCTGGCAGCAATAGTGGCCCTCGGCTGGTTCACCCGCCCCCTCGCCCACCGTCTATACATTGGCTGGCGGGCCCGACGCCAGGCGAGGCACACCGCGTGGCAAGCGTCGGCCGACTACGCGTGGCAGCAAATCCCGGCACAAATCGACAGCAGACCGGCACAGCTGAGTGCCCTGTATCTCTGGACACGCCGCACCCGTCACGGCCTGAAGTTGACTCACCTCGGCCCGCGCCTGCAAACCTTCCTGCGTGCCTGCTATGGCCGGGAATCGGTCAAAGAACAGGCATTGCGTCAACTGGGAGAATCCTTGTCTACGCTGCATAGTCAGGCCGAACGTGACAAGGCACCCGTCACCCCGGCGTTACGCCCACTCAACCCGGTTCAGGAGAAGGATTTCCCATGACCAACTCGACATTACAACGCCATTATCACAGGATGGTTTTCCTGTTGACCTTGGCCTTGAGCCTGCCCTTTCTAGTACAGGCGGCCGAACCGTTGCCCTCCTGGAACGACGGCCCTTCGAAGAAACAGATCATCGAGTTCGTCCAGGCCGTGACCGACCAAGGCAGCAAGGACTTCGTCAAACCCGAAGACCGCATCGCTGTGTTCGACAATGACGGTACCCTGTGGAGCGAGCAGCCGATGTACTTCGAGTTGCTGTTCGCCCTCGATGAGGTCAAACGCAACGCGGCACAGCACCCGGAATGGAAAACCACCCAGCCGTTCAAGGCGGTGCTGGAAAACGATCACAAGGCACTGGCCTCTGCCGGCATGGACGGTTTGCTGAAGATTGTCGGCGCCACCCACACCGGCATGACCACCGAAACCTTTGATGATTATGCCAAAACCTGGCTCAGCCAATCCCGGCACCCGAAAACCGGCAAGCCCTACACCGAAATGATATTCCAGCCGATGCTGGAAATGCTCGATTACCTGCGCAGCCAGGACTTCAAGACCTATATCGTGTCCGGTGGCGATACCGCGTTCATGCGCGCCTTTGCACAAAAAGTCTATGGCATTCCACCGGAGCAGGTGATCGGTACGACGTTCGTCACCGCATTTCAGTTCAAGAACGGTAAGGCGTCGATCCTGCGCACGCCAAAACTGGCTCACAACGATGACGGCCCGGGCAAACCGGAAAGCATCGACGCGGTGATCGGCAAACGACCAATCCTGGCGTTCGGCAATTCCGACGGTGACCTGCAAATGCTGCAGTGGACTGCGCAAGGCCCGGGCAAAAGCCTCATGGGATTGGTGCATCACACCGACGCCAAGCGTGAATGGGCTTATGACCGAAAATCCGATATCGGTCGATTGGATAAGGCTCTAGATGAGGCAAAAAATCATGACTGGACTATCGTAGACATGGCGTTCGACTGGAGTCGGGTCTATCCCTTTGACCTCCCGCCCCCCGAGCAAGCGCAATAAGAGTGGTTTACGCAGGATCGTAAGACAAGTTGGTCGCGGATAAGTGACTGAAGCTAGCGAAAGGAGCACTCAATGAATCGCATACGCAAGTGGATACCGAAACTGGCCTTCGTGGCAGCTTCGGTTATGGCGATCTCGGCAACAGCCGGGGCCGCCGAAAAACCCAACATTTTGGTGATCTTCGGTGATGACATTGGCCAGACCAACATCAGTGCCTACTCGATGGGCGTGGTCGGCTACAAGACACCGAACATCGACCGAATTGCCAAAGAAGGCATGATGTTTACCGACTATTATGCGGAGAACAGTTGCACCGCTGGACGGTCTTCGTTTATCACTGGTCAGACGCCGCTGCGCACCGGCCTTTCGAAAGTCGGTATCCCAGGCGCTCCGGTGGGCCTGCAAAAGCGTGATATCACCATCGCCCAGGCGCTCAAGTCCCAAGGTTATGCCACCGGGCAGTTTGGTAAGAACCACTTGGGCGACAAGGACGAATACCTGCCGACAAATCATGGCTTCGACGAATTCTTTGGCAACCTGTATCACCTCAACGCAGAAGAAGAACCCGAACGTCCGTATTGGCCAAAAGATGACCCGGAATTCGTCAAGGCGACGTCCCCTCGCGGTGTGATCCACAGTTTTGCCGATGGCAAAATTGAGGACACCGGTGCGTTGAATAAGAAACGCATGGAAACCATCGACGACGAAACCACCGCCGCTGCGCAAGCCTTCATCGAGAAACAGGCGAAAGCGGACAAACCGTTTTTTGTTTGGATGAACACCACGCGAATGCATGCGTTCACCCACGTGCGTGATTCGATGAAGGGCCAGAGCGGCATGCCCGGCAATGATTACGCCGACGGCATGATCGAGCACGACGGTGATGTCGGTAAACTGCTGAAAACCCTCGATGACCTGAAAATCACCGACAACACTATCGTGGTTTACACCACCGACAACGGCCCTAACCAGTGGTCGTGGCCGGACGCGGCGACCACCCCGTTCCGTAACGAGAAAAACTCCAACTGGGAAGGCGCCTACCGTGTGCCAGCAATGATCCGCTGGCCGGGCAAGATCAAACCGGGTGAAGTCTCCAACGAGCTGTTCTCCGGTCTGGACTGGTTCCCGACACTGCTCGCCGCCGCAGGTGACACCGACGTCACCAACAAGCTGCTCAAAGGCTGGGCGCCGACTTCCGGCGGCACCAGCTTCAAAGTACACCTGGATGGCTTCAACCAACTGCCGTACCTGACCGGCCAAAGCCCAAAAGGTGAGCGTAAGGAGTTCTACTACTTCAACGACGATGGCGTGCTGGTGTCGATGCGTTTCGGCAACTGGAAAGCCGTGTTCTGCGAACAACGCGCACCGGGTGGTTTCAAGGTCTGGAGCGAACCGTTCGTATGCTTGCGCGTACCGAAAGTGTTCAACCTGCGCATGGATCCGTATGAGCGTGCTGATATCGTTTCCGACCAGTACTATGACTGGGCGACCAAAAACGTTTATCTGACTGAAATGGCAGTCGGTAAGGCCGCAGCGTTCCTGCAGACTTTCATCGATTATCCGCCAAGCCAAAAACCGGCCAGCTTCAGCGTGGATCAGATCCGTGCTGCGGTAGACGCCAAAATCGCTGAAAAAATGAAAGCTGCACAGTAAGACTGCTAGACCGCCGCTCGGCCTCGTTGGCGAGCGGCCTTACCTTTTAGTTTTCAAATAACTACCTATATAAATAATCAACTCAACCAGAGCGGCGATAACAAGTCGTCGGTCGCCATACCTTCCCCTCACATTGCCCCTCCGATAATTCTGGCACCAGCTCTTTTGCTGTTTGCCTCCTGTGCTGCGGCACTGGTGTATCAAGTGTGATGGATAAAGCAGGTGCCACGGTTGGAGTTGAGGTCTATGCCATCCCCACCGGGATCCGCGCGTGCTTTGTCGGTTTGCTAGGGAAGCGCTAACACTGCTCGCCGACAGCCTCGAGGAAAAAACCAACGAAGCGATGGCGGCGCTGCATCTGGCTGCGCAACTGGAGCCAAAAAAAAATGCACAGTATGGTTATGTGTTAGCGATAGCGATAGCGATAGCGCTACACGACAGCGACAAGGTCGATGGAGCATGCGCGATTCTCGATGGCCTGCTTAAGGTACAACCGGCCAACCGTGAAAATCGTAATGCGGGGCAAAACATAAGAAAGCTTCTACGCTTATTAAGTCAGAAAATCAGTATCGGATGTCTGACCATGGTTAAAAATCCCGTAAAAAAACCGAATGACTAACGTTTGCTCTGAGTTTATCAATACCAGTGAAATCTAAATTTGCTTGCGCCTACAGCGCTCCAGTTCCAGCTTCAGATCTCACTCCCAGCTCATAGGAGTCTGTGCTTTCACCGAACAGACGCTGTCAGCCTCCTCCTATGTGTGCAACAAAAAGGATTGAATATGCGTAATGCGGATATCAGACTTCTAAGTACGGCCATGACAGGAGCGCTGTTGCTTTGCGCCTGCTCTGGATTGGAGCTTAAACCTTCCACCGACGAGGAAAACCGACAACGCATTATCGCCGATCAATCGCGCATGTATTCTGGGCAGGAACCGGTGACAGCGCCGATTACGTTCTACGACGCGGCCGCCCGAGCGCTCAAATACAACCTCGATTATCGGCTGAAGCTGATGGAGAGCGCGCTGGCGTCAGATCTGCGCGACGTCTCCAGCCATGAAATGCTGCCGAAACTGGTGGCCTCGGCAGGTTATGCTGGGCGGAACAATGATTCCGGCGGAACCTCGATCGGCATCGAAGACCGCCAGGTCAGCTTGCGCCCGTCGACTTCCGAGGAACGTTACCGCGAAATCTACGGTTTGGGTTTGAGTTGGAGTCTGCTCGATTTCGGCGTCGCCTATTACCGCACGCAACAGAAGTCCGACCAGATTCTAATGGCCGAAGAGCGTCGCCGCAAAGTTGCGCAAAACGTCCTGCAGGATGTGCGCAACGCATACTGGCGGGCACTCGGCGCGCAACGATTGATGCCGGAAGTCGACAAGCTGCTGATGCGCACCCACACCGCGCTGACCTCGGCTCGTGAAGCGGAAACCCGTGGACTGTTGCCACGTCAAGAGATCCTCGCTTACCAGCGCGCCCTTCTCGACTCTGTCTATTTGCTAACGGTGCGCCGCCAGGATCTGGAGTTCGCTCAGGCCGAGCTGTCGGCGCTGATGTCGCTGCCGCCAGGATCGAAAATGGTATTGGCCGACGTTCCTGATCCACCGCTGCCCGAAGTTGGACAGAGCATGGCACAGCTTGAGCAATTGTCGCTTGAGCACCGCCCGGAAATCATGGAAGAGTGGTACCGCAAACGGGTCAACCAGAAAGACCTGGACATCGCCAAGGCGCAATTGTGGCCCAACGTCAGTGTCGACTTCGGTTACCGCTACGATTCCAACAAATACCTCTACAATAACGACTGGAACGCCACCGGCCTGCAAGTCTCGATGAACCTGCTGCGCCTGCTGCAATTGCCGTCGCTTAATGCCGCGCAAAAATCCCAGAGCGAGACCGATGACACCCGGCGCGTGGCGCTGTCAATGGCAATCCTGACCCAAGTACGGGTCGGTACTCTGCGCTATCAACTGGCGCGCCAGGAAGTGGAGTTCACCGAAGACAGCCTGCGGGTCGACCGCAGCCTGCTCGACTATGCCCAGGCGGCGAAAACCGGTGCACTGGGTTCCGAGCTCGAAGTGATCCGCTCCGAAGGCCGCTACCTGCTCTCGCGCTATCAGCGGGAGGCAGCATTCTCCAGTGCCCAGGCCGCATGGGGTCGCCTGTACAACTCCGTGGGCCTGGACGTCCTGCCGGAGGAAATTTCCAAGAACGACATCAAGACCCTATCCCGGGAAATCCAGCGCACATTGAACGAACAAGAGCAGCGACGCCTGCTCATCACTCAGCAAGGAACGCCGAATGCGCAAAACCGCCCTTGAGTCCTATTCTCGGATCGAGGATGGATTAACTTTAAATTATTGTGGTTGGATTACTGCTGGCGCGGCCTCTTGGCTCCTCAATTCAGTTGATTGCTCCACCTGCGGTTTTTGATTTTCGTCGTCAGATTCTTGGATGCTTACGGGAGCTATTCGGTCAGCAAGCGCTAACGCCACTGCCAAGACAACAAACCCAAATATCACTGGGAATGAGCCTCGCCAAAATATGATTTGTTGGCGGCGTTGGCGTGTGTTCATTTTTCACCCCGTTCAACCGGATAGCTTAGGTAAAGTGAGACTCCTCGCTGCCTGATAACTCTACCGTTCTCTGCGACGGCCAACCATGAAAGCTGTCGGTTAATCGACTTAATACCTAAATACATCGTCTGCATCGAACTCCGCTGAGACATCCTGTGGGGGAATAACAGCTTGCTCCCGCCAGCGGCTTTTTCGCTTCGGGTGAAAGAACGCAGAAATCAACAACCTGACGTTGGCGGTTCTGGTGACGCCTGAGTGAGTAGGCTCTTGGTACCTCGCGGAGCCATTGATGACACACACCACAGCTTAGCCATGGGGATGCGAGCGCTCGGACGGAGAAGCAACCATGCACGCAAGATTCAGAGTGATTGAGACCACTACATCGAACGATGGAAGCACGCGATATCGTGTTGTTGATCTCGTAGAGGGGGGCAGCCAGCAAGCATGGCATGTTCAGAATTAGGACAGATGCAGACGCTGTTTGCTCAACGTTGAAGGCCCCAATTCACAGGATAAAAACTCAATGCATCTGCAGCCTCGCTCTGACATGGCTGTTAGGTTCCAGACAGAAGATCACGATGCCGTCCGTGTGGAATGGTTACGAGGTCGGCAAGGAATCATGCTCTGAAAGCATGCTTTGCAGGCATTCTTGATTAAGCTCTAGGCAAGCACTCTCTGCTTGAGCACGTGTCTCATAGACAGTTTTGAGGCGCAGCTTTTCTTCGTTGTCGTAGAGGTTGAAGCCGATCGGAGCTGTTTTGCAGTAGAAACGCACTCCGCTGCGCATAGACTCCGTTTCTGTTGGTACTGCGGGGACAACGACAAATCTCGAAATCATTTTCAGGCCCTCTCCATTTATTCATCATTAATAGCGGCTGTTGGCCACCACAGCAAGAGATGAACTTTGTTTTCCGATGAAAACACGGACGGCCAAAGTCACTGAGTGGAGTCGCTTCAGAGCGAGATTGTGTGCTTCTAAAGCCCCTCTGCTATGCCAATCTTTCCTAGAGAGCAATTGGATATTTGCATAGATTTGCCTATCCATATGCATTCGACCTGATCAGTCATTTGCATTGGATTTGAACTACACGATTCAAAGACATCACCGACGGAAAACGACCATCAGGGGCCACTTGATGATGCACCTACCAACACCTTTCTTGCGATATGCCCCCTGACATCTAGACTCCTACGCGTCAAGCGGGGGGAGCACGAACGGGAGTTTACGATTCCATTGGAAGCTACCATCAGCGCGTAAATTTGACTCCACGGCGCAAGGCGCAAGTCAACAATTCCAGAGAGGAAATCATCGATGCCCCATACATTGAAAGCACTATCCGTAGCCGTGGTTTTTCTGGCGTTTAATGCCCCTGTCCATGCGCAGGAACTACAGCAAACCAGTTTCGCGAATCTGACACAGCCTACCAGTGACGTGGTTATGCACACTGAGTATGCGAAGACTATTGCGCGCATGGCATATGTCTGGGGCTGGCCAATGGTGAACCAGCTCAACCGCAGCCAGACCATCACCAAGGCACCCCAGCCAGGCTTGCTGGGCGGCATCCTGCCGGTGGCGCCATTCGGCCGGCTGAGCATGTTGCATGACTACATCGAGCCGTCCGAAACCTTTGTCACCTGCCCGAACCAGGACGTGACTTACGGCCTGGGCTTTTTCTCACTAGACGAACATCCCGTCGTGGCCCAGGTGCCAGACTTCGGTGACCGGTTCTGGGTCTATGCGTTGTATGACCAGCGCACCGACCAGTTTGGCGAGGTGGGCAAACCCTACAACACCAAACCAGGTTTCTACTTGCTGGTAGGCCCTAACTGGAAGGGCGAAAAGCCCGAGGGGATTGAAGGGATTCTTCGTAGCCCGACTGCATTGGCCAACGCCATACCACGGGTGTTCATGGACGATACGCCTGAAGATCGAGTGGCCATCCAGGAAAAACTTAATCAGATCGTTTTCTACCCGCTTTCTGAATTCGACGGCAAGATGAAAACCGTCGACTGGAAGAAAGCGCCGATCATCCCAAATCCAAATGCCACGTCCGCCAAGGCGGGAGAAACCCATTGGGTTATCCCGGAGAAGTTTTTCGATGAGCTTCCGCAGGTATTAGACATGGTTCCGCCCCTGCCGGGAGAAGAGGCGATGTACGCACAGTTCCGCCAATTGATGGATGCCGCCGCGAAAGACCCGGCGATCAAAAAAGTGCTTGTGGAGGTGGCCACGCAAACCGAACAAGAGGTAATCAAGCCGTTCTTCGAGTGGAAACATAACGGTCGTCCGGCGGGCAATGGCTGGAACCGCTCAGCCAATAATGCACAGTGGGGAGTGGACTATTTCAATCGCACCGGAACATCCAAGTCGAACATGTTCGACAACCGTCCCACCGAGACCCAGTACTACTACACCGACTTCGATGGCGCCGGTGCCCAGCTCAATGGCAGCCATGGCTATGAAATCACGTTCGCCAAGGGCGAGGAACCACCAGTCCAAGGCTTCTGGTCGCTGACGCTATATAACAAACAACACCTGTTCAGCGACAACCCGCTCAAACGTTACTCTTTGGGCACCAAAAACAAAGATCTGGTGCGCAACGCCGATGGTTCGCTGACGCTGTATGTCGGGCCGACTTCACCGGGCAAGGACAAAGAAGCCAACTGGCTGCCTTCACCGAAAGAAAACATCTCGCTCTACATCCGCGCTTACTGGGGTCAACAGGCGATCCTTGATGGCAGCTGGAAGCCTCCGGTGATCAAGAAAATTAAATGACGCCGTGACTGTGCAGCAGCGTATTTGCTGCTCCACTCAATCGTGTTCAGGAGAACGGTAATGGCTTTATATCAGCAACGGAGATTCGCCGTCTCGGCACTGGTCGCAGCTTTGCTACTGGTGCCAAGCGTTTACGCGGCAGACAGCGCACCAGCTTCACCACTGATCAAACAACTTAACAATGGCAATTGGCTCGATCCGAAAGAGGCCGAATCCCTGCGTGACGAGCTGTACTACCAGCGCGCAATTCACGCGTACATGACCATGCTGCCTGCACTCAATGTCATTGGCTTGCGTGACGGATCGGAGAAAGCATTCGGAAGTGGCTACAACGTGCTGCCAATTTGGAAGCAGCGTATGGACTCTCGTGCCATGGTGCCGACGCCGAATGCTGACGTGATCTATTCCATGAGCTATCTGGATCTGAAGAAAACCGGGCCGCTGGTGGTCAAGGCGCCACCTAACGTCATCGGCATGTTCACCGACTTCTTCCAGCGCACGCTCACCGACGTCGGTGCTGTGGGGCCAGACCGCGCGCGGGGTGGTCTGTACTTGATTTTGCCACCGGACTACACCGGGCCTGTGCCGTCCAGCTATTTTGCCGTCAAGTCGCGCACCTATAACGTGTTCCTGTTTTTTCGCACCGTCATGGCCAAGGGTGAGGGAAAGCCTGACCCGGCACCTGCGGTCAAGTCTGCCGAGACCACACGCGTCTACCCACTGTGGGCAACGGAGAAGGATGCCAAGCCCATGGAGTTCCCCGACGCCAGCGGCAAGGCGTTGGACATGATGTATCCGACGGACAACGAGTATTGGAATAAGTTGAAGGCGTTTGTCGACTATGAGCCGGTAGAGGCGATTGATCCTGAGTTACGGGGAGTGCTGGCCTCCATCGGTATCATCAAGGGCGAGCCGTTCAAGCCAACCGAGCAGCAGCAGGCCCTGCTGAAAAAGGCGGTCGAGATGGCGCCTCGAATGATCCTGGCTAACCGCCAGTTAGGGCGTGAGGACAAGCGTAATCTCTACTATGCGGATCGCCAGTACGAGAACACCTGGGCAGGCGGCACGGCGGAGTGGATGCAGGACAGTTACCTGGACGTGAGCCAGCGCGCCAACTTCTTCCAGTTCGCCTATTCGTCGGCACCGGCGATGGTGATGCACACCACTGGCGCCGGTTCCAAATACCCGTTCACCGCTCGCGACAAGGACGGGAAATACCTGGAAGGTGCCAGCACCTATAAACTGCGTTTGCCGCCGAATGCCCCGGCTGCGCTGTTCTGGGCCGTCACGGCCTACAACATCACCGACGGCACCATGCCGCAGACCAAACAGCTGATGCCCTCTACCAATGGTTATTACGACATTCCCAAGCAGGCGGACGGCTCCATCGAAATCTGGTTCGGGCCGGACAAGCCTGCTGATGTCGCGGACTCCGCGTTCATCCAGACCATTCCCGGTCGTAACTTCCTGGTTGCCTTGCGTCTCTATGGCGCGGAAGACGCGTTCTATGACCAAACCTGGAAGCCGGACGATGTCGTCAAGGTGAAATAATGATCTAGAACAGGATCAGCTAATCAGCGCTGGAGGCGATAAATATGGCCAGCGCTGATTTGACTTGATACTCAGCACTCGCCGACCAACAACCGCTTCAAATCCACCTAATGAATTGGGAAGGCCAAGCAGGTTAGATTCGTTGAGTTTCGGTACTGCATGGCTCTCAGCGGAGGGACGTTGACACGTAATGCTGAGTGATTTGGTATCATGTAGAACTCCCAATACATCCCCAGTATTTCCTACCAGTGCTGCGAGCAGAACGTAAAGTTTCCAGAGCCGCAACGCACATCAAAAATTCGCACTCCTTTGCATATTTTTGCATCGATGAGCAGTCGTTCCGTGAAATCGGATTTGGAATGTGACATTGGTTACTATCGCTTATTTTACGGCACTCTGAACGCTAGGTTGCGGTGCTGCAAAGGAGCTCTTAGCCTATTTGCAGCGGTTAAATCCGCTGATGACCATCAATCCGACGCACCTGTATAGCAGTCGGCATGCCCTGCTCTATCTCATTTCTAGACTACGCTTCGGGCTGGAGGTCACTCGCACCTTCTTCACGCAAACTCGAAAACCTAGTCGACACGCATCGCCAGATTTGCATCTACTTTTAATTGCAGTCGATGGGAAATAAAGGAATAGAACCAATGATAGGCATGAGAAAGATTTTGCTCTGTACAACCCTATTGGGAACGGCCACTGCACACGCTGGGCAGCTGGTGACACCTGACAACTACTCCCGCGCCGAAGTGGACGAATCCTATAAAAATATCGTCAAAGATGTGGGGTCAAACGCCTTTCGCCACGACAGGGCGCTTATGCCCTTGGACAAGCAGCCTGCGGTCACCATGAACCGTGACACGGTGTATTCATTTGGTGTGTTTTACGTGCCCGAGGGTACAACCATCACCTTGCCGAAATCAGCCGATAATCGTTATCAGTCGGCCATGATCATGCAGAACGACGATTTTACCGATCAGGTTTTCTACGCGCCGGGGACATTTGAGATCAAGTCAAAAACCGAGTTTGCTGCGGTGGTCATGCGTACACAGATCAATCCGAACGATCCTGCCGATACCCAAAACGTCAAAACGCTTCAGGATGGCATCAAGGTCAATTGGCCAAAAGGCACCGTGCCGAAGGAATACAAAATCGTCGACTGGGATGACGCCAGCCGTATGAAACTGCGCTCCGAATATCAAAAAGAGGCCGCCAAGCTAACGAATTTCAACGACACGTCAGGCGCTCGTGGGGTCATCAAGCCGGAAATGCTTCGACTCAGTGCGTCAGTTGCACTGGGGCTGCTGCCGGCGAAAGATGCCGTGTACCTCTACCGTGATTACGGTTTGAGTGGCGACAAATGCTACAAGGCGACCTATGCCAAGCCCGAGATTCTGGAGGGCGGGTTCTTTTCCTTCACGATGTATGGAGCCGATAAATACCTGAAAAGCGAAGACTCCAACCTGAACAATCGAGCGATGCACTTCAACGACGACGGAACCTTTACGGTGCACTACGGGCCGAAGGCAAAATGTGGGGAGGTGGCGAATTGGCTGCCGACACCGGGCGATAACTGGTACCTCGGCATGCGCATCTATCGTCCTGGCGAAAGTGTTATCAGTGGCAAGTACGCCATACCGGAACCGACTGCTGTCAACTAGGCGGTATCGCTTCAGGGCTGAAAACGCTGCAAACCCTTTAAACAGCTTTGGCCAGCGGGAGTGACACCCGCTGGCCAAAGTGCTTTTTCAGCGTGGGAACAACAAGGTGACAGCGAAACGAAAACCCCAACCTTGCGGGCCATCGTCAGGGCTGTCGACCCAGTAACGCGGCCCCGCTTGCAGCGTCAGGGGCTGGCCGCCGATTTTTAGTAGTTGCGTGACCATCAGGTTGACCGGCACCGACCATTCGCGTGATTGCCAGTTGTAGGTTGACTCGGAGTTCACCCCCCACGTGGTGAAGGTGCTGGTGGTGTAGGACAGGAAGGGTTGCAGGAACGTTTGGTTAACCTTGTCCTTGTCATCCGGCGGACTACCTTCCAATCCCCAGATGTGATTGGCCAGAATGCCGTGCGTCCAGCCGTTTTCCTGCTTCAAGGCAACGGCGGTCGGGCCGATCCCCCATTGCTCGTTACCGAGTAACTCGTCGCTGCCGGTAGGAATCAATATCGCCGGGCCCACCCCGAGTATCCAGCCACTGTCAGTGGGTTGTTTGGGCGAAAAGAAAAAACTCTGGGTGATGTCTCCGACACCCGATTTGTCCGCCGCGCCATTGGGTGCCAAGCCGTGCTGGTCGATGACCGGCAGGATGGTGCGAGAGATGAGATTCCAGTCATCATTTAATGAAAACGGCAGCACCGGTTGAATATTGGTGACGCTGTGCATGCCGTCACCGGTCGGGCCTATCTTCTGATCCCAGTTGTACTGCACCGGCAGGCTGTACATGGCCGCGACCGGATTAAGCGCTTTCTTGGCCAGCTCTGCCGAGTCCTCTGCCTGAGCCCCCGGCATGAACCCCAGGATAGCGACGAGCGTCGCCCCCCTGCTCCAGCATTGTTTATCCATCCCCATACTTCGCCCCTATAGGTCAATGATCACTGGCTGAAAGGCTTTGGCTCCGGCAGTTTGTACTCGTTGTTCTGAACCGACTTGTCGGGCATATAGACCCGGAACGCGAGTGTCCAATTGTCCGTGGGTGCGGTCAGCAAGTTCGCTGCATCCTTGCCGCAGCTTTGCGGACTGCCAAAGTGCAGGGTGAAGGTCTTGCCATCCTTGTTGGGCACGATCTCGTGGTTCGAAAGGCTGGAGCCCTCCTCGGTGTGCAGGTAAAGATCATTCCCGTAAATCGTCATGGAATAGAAACCCAGCTGCGGGTTGGCCATGCCAGGCACGGGGTAATTCGCGGTGTAGCAGGTGTCTTTCTTGACCTTGTATGACTTGAAGGAATACCAGGCGTGCTGATCAGGCAGCAGCCCGGTCGCCACTGCCACACCGACGTTGATGTCATCCTGTGGAATGGTGCCACGAGCCCCCATGGTTTTGCTTACCCCACGGGTGTCGGCCACCTTCACGTAGTGCGCTTTAACTTGCTTCAGTTGCTCCTGGTTCCAGTCAATGGCCTTGAAGGCTTTTGGCGTGTAGCCGGCTGGAAAACTGACCTTGTACTGATCCTGGATGGCATTAGCCTTCGCCACATCGGCTGGATCATTGGGGTTTACTTGTGTACGGATATTGACCACGACGAAATTGGTGACGGTTTTCGGGTCGATGGTGTATTCACCCTCGCCGTAGTAGACGTTGTCGGTGACGTGGTCGTGCTGCATGACGTGCACCGAGGTGTAACGGCCATCGCCCTTGGGCACATGGATGGTGGCGCCGTGAGACGCGTCGATGATGGCGAAGGAGTACAGCGTATCGCGATTCATCAACACTGCTGGCTGCTTGTCGAGTTCCATGGGTTTGCGGTGGTTGTAAAACTTGTTAGTCGCTCCGAGTTTCACCTCGTTCTGCATTGACTCATCCAGTGTGGAGAAAGCGAAATTTTCTGGTGTGACAGCCACATTCTTTTGTCCTACCAACGTAGTTTCCAATTGACGGGCAGCATCCAGGCTAAGCAGAGGCGTTTTCTCCTCGGCCTGTGCCGCATGGATACTCATTGCCAACAGACTCAACAGGACAGTAGTCGGTGCCAGTAACTTCATCGAAATCGCTCCTTGCAAAAAATTCAAATTGAGCGTGTCAACGCTCCAGTAATGCCGCCGGCTGATTGAAGGCCTGCCACCATTCGGCAGCAAGAAGTCCATCATGGGGGCCACCAAATGCAAAGCGTAGGCAATTGTGACCAATCTGCAACGTTTCTCTGGGCTAGAGCGGTGAATGAAGCTTTACAGTTACGCAGCAACGAGTCGAATTGAGCTGCTCTGCATTGTCCAGTCGTGAAATGCTCGGCAGTCAAGGTTTAAGCCCGATGCAAGTGCCGAATAATGCTGATTGCAATAAATGGTTAAGTAACCGCAATTGCACTTACATCACTTATAGGTTCGACCCATAACTGCCTATTGACTAATACAGGTAGCAATTCAAAACTGGCCGTGAGTTGGTGTTGAGCCAATGGACGAAAATTTCAGAGGTTGGTCATACCGTATACTCGTATCAAATGACTCTCGCGAAGAACAGCATAGCAAATAGAGCACATCGTAATTATGTTCTAGACTTTCACTCGCAATGAAACCACTGCCAAGAAGCGAAAAAATAGACCATGGACGACTTTTTTGTTGTTCAAAAGAGCCCCACTACCCGCTGATCACAACGTAGAGCGCTATTTTTAGACCGTGGGCACGCGCACAGATGAATCATTAATGCATCGCTATTCGGATCACCAGAAGGCAGAGATGCAGTGCCAGCGAGATGCTGACTAACGCACCAGCGGGGTATCGTTGATCTAGTCGTCGAGGCTCTCGAAAAGTAAAGCACTTTGGTCTCGACGTTCATCTTTAATGAAGCGCTTCGTGGATGCTCCTCCCGATGTTTCCTAAGAACCATCACGAGTGTTCGCCAAAGTACTTTGATACCCTCTGGGCCACCCCAGACGGAAGCAGTATCTACTCTGTCGACTTAAACAGTACGTACCAACCTTACCTCTAGCGGCGGTCACCAGGTGCTGCTACGTGAGAAAAAACTAACAATTCAACGTTCACATAGTCAGCCAAGTGTTTGCGCCACCCCCGGTGCTGATCTACTGTCAATGTGCTTAAGTCCATTGACAAACCAGACGGGAAGGTAATGTTATGGCGACTCCCAAACTCAAAACACTATTCGTCAGCGCCTCACTATGGGTGGCGTTTTGCTCCGCAGCTTTGGCCACCGACGCACCGCAAGAAGGTACAGCAGCCAGGGGGGGGCAGACGGTACTGCCCTACGCCGAGCAAAAGTACCGAGGTAGTGTGGGCACCACATATCTGAATTCCGACCCGGCGGAGTTCCCTGCTCCGCTGAAGGCGCCCAAAGGCGCACCGAATGTCTTGTTGATTCTCCTGGATGATGTGGGCTTTGGTCAGTTTTCGGTATCGGGAGGCGGCGTACCGGCACCTAAGATGGATCAGTTGGCCAAGGAAGGGGCGCTGTTCAACCGCTTCCATACCACCGCAGTGTGCTCTTCTTCACGGGCCGCGCTGTTGACCGGTCGCAATCATCACGTTGCAGGAACCGGTAATATCACCGAGGTTGCCACTGGTTTTGATGGCTATACCGGGATCATTCCCAAGGACACGGCGACCATTGGAGAGATCCTCCGGGAAAATGGCTACATCACCTCCTGGATCGGGAAAAACCATAACACACCGATCTACGAAACCAGCCCGATGGGGCCGTTCGATCATTGGCCCAACAAGCTGGGGTTCGACTTCTTCTACGGCTTCATGGCCGGCGATACGAATCAGATGCGCCCTTATCTGTACCAGAACCAGACCCCGATCGGCACACCAACCGCGAAGGACTATTACCTGAGTGTCGATCTCACCGATCACGCCATCAACTGGCTTGAAACCATCCGATCCGTGCAGCCGGACAAACCCTGGTTCATGTATTTCGCCCCGGCTGCGACGCATGCTCCCCATCAGGCGCCCAAAGAGCTGATCGATCAATTCAAGGGCAAGTTCGACATGGGTTGGGACGCCTACCGCGAGCAGGTCTTCGAACGTCAGAAGAAAATGGGCGTCATTCCACAGAACACCGACCTCACGGCTCGCCCTGCCAGTCTGCCGGCCTGGGACTCGCTCAATGCGGATCAGAAACGCCTGTACGAGCGCATGATGGAAGTGTTCGCCGCCTATGGCTATCAAGTGGATCAACAGGTCGGCCGGGTACTGGACTACGTGGCCGCGTTGCCCGACGCTGACAACACACTGATCATCTACATCGTGGGCGACAACGGTGCGTCTGCAGAAGGCAGCATGGACGGCACGTTGAACGAGAACGCGTTTTTCAATGCCTATCAAATGAAGACTGAGGAGATGCTGGGACAAATCGATGAAATCGGTACCGAGAAGCACTTTAACCACTTCCCCGCCGGTTGGGCGCACGCAATGAACACCCCGTTCCAGTGGACGAAACAAGTTGCCAGTCACCTGGGCGGCACTCGAAATCCGATGATCGTGAAATGGCCGGCCAAACTTAATCATGGCGGTGAAGTACGCAACCAGTTCACCCATATCATCGACGTTGCTCCGACCATCCTGGCTGCCGCTGGAATCGATGAACCGCGCAGCGTGGACGGCACGCCGCAGACGCCTATTCAAGGGCGCAGCTTCCTCAACGCGCTGGTGGATACCAAGGCACCAGAGTTCCGTACCAGCCAGTATTTCGAAATGTTCGTCAATCGCGGCATGTACAAAGATGGCTGGTGGGCGGGCTCGCTGGCCTTCGAACCTTGGCAGCCGGAGCGCGGCAAGTTCGATCCAATGACATCCAAGTGGGAGCTCTACAACCTCGACAAGGACTTCTCGCAAGCCCACGACCTGGCGAAGGAAAACCCAGAAAAACTGGCCGAGATGGAGGCACTCTGGTGGGCCCAGGCCTCGGCCAACAAAGCGTTGCCGCTTGACTGGCGTGGCGCGGAGCGTTTCAGCTCCGAACTCACCGGCAAGCCAAACCTGGCCGCAGGCCGCAGCACTTATGTCTACCCGGTCGCGCTGACCGGACTACCGGAAGCTTCAGCGCCTGACCTGAAGAACAAATCCTTCAGCATCACAGCCAAGGTCACCGTCAAGGACAATGCCAACGGGATGATTTTCACCCAGGGTGGCAATACCGGCGGCTGGGCGTTCTATATAAAAGACGGAAAACTTTCGGGTGTTCACAACTTCCTGGACGTTCAACGTTATTCAGTCACCAGCAACGACCCGGTGGCCGCCGGCGATCACGAACTGAAAATGGCGTTCACCTATGATGGCGGCAAGGCACCAGGCAAAAGCGGCACCTTGACGTTGTCGGTGGACGGAAAAGCCGTTGGCTCGGGCAAGATCGAGAGAACGACGCCGTTTAAGTATTCGCTGTCGGAAAACCAGGACATTGGTTCAGATACGGGTACGCCGGTCACTTATGATTACACCCCGCCCTTTAATTTCGAGGGCACCCTAGGGCAAGTGGTGGTCGATCTTCCCAAGTAGTGGCTCATCCAGCATGTTATCCATGACTCCACTCATGGATAACATTGCCTTCCACCAAGATAACCGCTTTGCTTGAAAGCGGTTTTCTGCCATTTTCGGCTGAACAGATTCGTTCCGACTGCAAAGTTCCGGGCTGAGGCAGGCTCAGGATAAGGAAACCCGTTGCGCTTGATATCTCTAGTTCTGCTGGTTTTGTACGCGCTGGGCCAGCAAATGGCGTCAGCAGAAGAGCCTTCTCCCCCTCCAGGACTCGCCAGCGATATGGCGGGATATGCCCCAGCGAATAGTTGTCTGGGCTGTCATGCCAAGCAGGCTGTTGCCTGGAAAGGTTCCGATCATGATTGGGCCATGCGTGAAGCAACGCCAAAAAATGTGCTTGGCAACTTCAACAACACCAGCTTTTCCGATGCGGGTGTCACCACGCGGTTCTTTCGCAAGGGCCAAGGTTACTTCGTCAACACTGAAGGTGCCGATGGCAAGGTCGCGGACTTTGAAGTGCGGTACACCTTCGGCCACTTCCCGCTTCAGCAGTACCTGATCGCCTTTCCCGGAGGCCGTTTACAGACCCTGACCATTGCCTGGGACAGTCGGCGCAAACCAGCCGGTGGTCAGCGCTGGTTTTCGCTGTATCCAGGCCAGCGATTTGCACCCGGCGATCCGCTGCATTGGACTGGGCGGTACCAGAACTGGAACGCCATGTGCGCCGACTGCCACTCCTCCAACCTGCTCAAGCACTACAACGACAAGCAGGACACCTTCGCCAGCACCTGGCATGAACCGAACGTAGGTTGCCAAGCCTGCCACGGGCCCGGGCAAGCCCATGTCGACTGGGCTAAAGGAGCAACGACCAAGACGCCCTATCCCTCGGCTCAAAACATCGGTCTCAAGGTCGACTTCAAGGCGTTGGGCAGCCAGGGGCTGGTCGAACAATGCGCCTATTGCCACAGCCGCCGGCAAAGCCTGGGGGTTGGTCAACAGCCCGGCCGCAGCCAGTTGGCCGCCACCCTGCCCGCCACCTTACGACAGGATCTCTACCATCCGGACGGGCAAATCGATGGTGAAGTCTATGTCTACGGTTCATTCGCCCAGAGCAAGATGTTTGCCGCCGGCGTTACTTGCACCGATTGCCATGACCCGCACACCACCAAGGTGAAAATCCAGGGCAATGGACTTTGCCAGCAATGCCACAACCCCGCGCCGCCATCCCGGTTCCCCAGCCTGCTGGCAAAGAATTACGACACGCCCGATCACCACCATCACCCCGCAGGCTCCCCAGGGGCCCAGTGCGTCAACTGCCACATGCTGGCCAAGACCTACATGATCGTCGACCCCCGTCGTGACCACAGCTTGCGCATCCCGCGTCCTGATCTGGACGAAAAAACCGCCAGCCCGGATGCCTGCACCACCTGCCACCAAGGCAAGACACCCGCCTGGGCGGCCAAGGCGATTGACGACTGGTTCGGCCCACGGCAACGCCCGGCGCACTATGGCGAAACCTTTCACAGCGTTCGCGAGGGCTCGGGCGATAGCCTGGCGTTGCTGGGCGAGGTGATCAAGGATCTAGGAAAACCTGCCATTGTGCGGGCCACCGCTGCCGAGCAACTGGCCAGCATGGGCGAGCCGGCCTTGCCTTCGTTGCGCCAGGCACTGAAGGATGATAGTCCGTTGGTACGCACCTATGCCGTAGCAGGCTTCACCAACCTGCCACCGGTACCTCGCGTGCAACAGCTGCTTGAACTGTTGGACGACCCGGCGCTATCGGTTCGTGATGAAGTCTTGCGAGCCTTGGTGGGCATCCCCACTTCGGCACTGCCTGAAAGCAGGCGAGAAACCCTCAAAACAGAGTTGGCCGCTTACGAGCGGCGCCTGCGAGGCAACGCCGACCTGCCGGGTAATCGCCTGAACCTTGCGGTGTTTCTGCAACGGGACAATCGCCAACTGGAAGCCCTTGAAGAGTACCGGCAAGCCCTGCGGCTTGACCCCTACTTCTCCCCCGCCAGGGTCAACCTGGTTAACCTGGCCAATGATCTGCTCAGGCCCGAAGAAGCCGAGTCGGCGCTGCGCGTAGGCCTGGCATTGAAGGGCATGCCGAAGCAGGATCACGGCAATCTGGCCTACATGCTCGCCTTGTTTTTGGTCGAACACGACAACGCAGAAGAGGCACTTCAATGGCTGGAGACCGCCGCCAATGAACTTCCGCAGAACTCACGCATTCGCTACAACCAGGGGCTCCTGCTACTACGCTTGCAACGCACTGACCAAGCCCGGGAAAAATTGCTGGCGGGGCTGAAGCAATCACCCAACGACTCCGATCTGCTGTATGCGCTGATCTACCTGAATGCGGTGACCGGCCAACTTGATCAGGCGCGTGATTACCTGCAACAGCTCGAAAATACCGCCCCGGAAGATGAGCGCCTGCCCGCTTTAAAACAACAGCTACGAAGTCGCTGAAGCCCTAAACCAAGGAGATCACCGAACGATCCGGTCGAAGGGAGACAAGCGTTTCTGGAAGAGTTCATCAACATCATGAAGGGCGCAGTGAACGAGGCAAGAGTCTGGTGCTATCAAACTGATTGCCCATCCGCTGATCACTTGGTTGCTCGCCTTTTATGTATTTCGCCTACCGCTGATGTGGGCACAAGCTGCTCTGCTTCTGAGCGCCCTGCCGACCGGCACAGGGCCATTTATGCTTCCAGAGTTTTACCGTCGCGATGGCTCGCTTGTGTCCAACACGATATTGATCGTCGACCCTCGGATCGCTGATAACTCTAATCGGCATGCCTTTACTTCATTGTACGTAGACCCAGCGAAGAGATGCGTCTGCTTAATGTGCGACACTCGCAAAAAATGGCCCACTCGGGCTAATGCCGATCAGTTAAGCCTTCTCGCTTGACCTTTGGCCGCAAGAATTCAAAATCCGATGCCTGTACTAGCATCGGATTTTTTTATGCGTCTCGCTCGGGCACTGGAACTGACCCACAACATCGCCTCCACCCCCTACGCCATCGAGGTGTTGGGCTCGTTGCTCGATCCTTCTTTGGTCGAGCAGACGCTAGAACAGGCCGGCGTTGCGCAAGCGGCGCGTGCCCTTGGAATGATGCTGTGATGCGTCATCTCCATGGCGTTTTTCCGGCGCATGTCGGCGTGGGATGTAGTCAGTTGCATGAACATCATGCTGCCAGGTCACCGTCCGTTGTTGGCGCCCAGTGCCGTAGTCCAGGCCTGTCAGCGATTGGGCAGCGGAGGCTGTACGACGGGTCTTCAATCTGATGCAGAAAAGCTGGCATGAAGCGACCGGCTACCCGACCTGGGCTGGGTTGCGTTTGCTGGGGGTCGACGGCGTCGTCTGGCGAACGCCCCACACACCCGGAAACCGTGCGCGTTCCGACTCCGCCAGCGACCAGCATGGCGATACCGGTTTTCCATTCTTTCAGTTGATTGTGGTTGCCACCTTTGGCTTAGACGACTTCGCCAGTGTGAGGGTATTTATAGACCCGAAACGTAACTCTATCTCCCACCCTCGGCAAACTCGCTCGGTCAGGTCAGGTCAGGTCAGGTCAGGGTTACTACCTGCGAACAGATCCTGACTCAAATCACCGTGACAGCCGCATTCAATATCAACACCACAATCAAACCGACCACGGCTACGATGGATTGAACCACCGAAATGGTCTTGGTGGCTTCGCCCATAGTCATGCCGAAGGATTCCTTCACCATCCAAAAGCCCGCATGGTTCGCATAGTTGAAGAACAGTGAGCCGCAGCCTATGGACAAGGCAAGCAGAGGCAGGTTGAGGCTGGGATCAGCACCTGCAAGCGGCGCCAGCAAGCCAGCAGCACCAACGATACCTACAGTGGCGGAACCGGTAGATACCGAGAGCAACATCGCGATCAACCAACCCAAGATCAACGGAGGAAACGCAGACTGCTGAGTCAGGTGCACAATGGCATCGCCCACCTTGGCGCTGGTCAGCAGCTCCTGAAAGGCACCACCGCCGGCGATGATCATGATGATTGAGGCGATTGGCTTGAGGCTCTTGCCCAGGGATTCGCGCAATTGCCCCGCATCGCCACCCCGCGCGAGTACCAGACTTGCCCCTGCGAACAGCACGCCTAGGAGCATGGCTATCAGGGGATTGCCCAAGAAACTAGCCATGTTCAGGAACGCATTGCCCTTGGGTAATACCATCTCAGCGACGGCATGAATCAGCATCAGGATCGCCGGAAGCAAGGCTGCCAGCACGCCAAGGCATACGCTGGTGCTTGGTTGATCGTCACCTTTTTCAGCAAGGGTGAACTGATCCAGCAAAGCCTGATCGGGCCGAGTGCTCATGCGCGGCGAAATGAATGCGCCATAAAGCGGGCCGCCTAAAATCATTGCAGGAATAGCCGCAAGGAAGCCATAGAGCATTGTGGGCCCAACTGAGGTTTTGAGCGCGGCGATGGCCGTCAAGGGGCCCGGGTGCGGCGGTACCATCCCGTGCATGGCTGCAAGTGCCGCAATCACCGGAACACCTACATACACATACGCTGAACCTTTGAAGCGAGCCTGGCTTTCCAACTTTCGCGCCACGCTGAAAATCAGCGGCAGCATGATCACCAAGCCCACCTCGAAAAACATGGGAATGCCAGTTACAAATGCAACCATCATCATGGCCCAAGGAATCATCCGATCCGATGTTCGCTTGAGGATGACCTCGGCGATCTGCTCTGTGACGCCTGCGTCAGCAAGAATTTTGCCTAGCATCGCTCCAAGCGCGATTACGACCCCTACTGCCCCCAGTGTCTTCCCGGCGCCGGTGATCAAGTGGGTGACGATGGATTCTGGCTCCATACTGGTTGCAAAGCCAACGCCAACGGAAACTACTAGCAAGGCCAGGAGCGGGTGCATTTTGAGACGCGACACGATGAGCGCCACCAGCATCAGGACGCTCACCAATGCGGTCAGTAAGAGGTCTATATCTAAAGGAGTCATGAAAGGATCTCGGTTGGGCTGGCGCCCAAACTGCACTCAGATTTGAAAGAGAAAGTTGAAACCGTAATGCCGGTCGGCGCTCGCGATAAACCAAACATCGTTTGGGTGCTTTCAACCTCGGCATTGGATAACGTGTTCATGGAATCCACTCTCTTGTAATTGGAATAGCTGCTATTACGCAGAACTTCCCGATGCGGCACGAGAGGTTTGACTGCAACGTCGCACTTCGAACGTTCTGTATGTATTCGTTTAAATGGGTGAGATGAATGGTCATCTGCAAATGCAGGCGTAAATTTCAGCTTTCGCCTTCTGCAAAACCGAATAACCTTCGAGGGGCTTGCACCAGCAACGAATAGCTAACCTGCGTCGAACACTCCATGGCTTGCAACTGATCGACTACGGTGCTGAAACCGATGCTTTGCTCATGCTGCGTATGCGGCCAGTCGCTACCCCACACCAACTGGCGAAGGCCGAAACTTTGTTCCAGCAGCGGTAAAGCCATTCGAGCAAAATTGATGTTCTGTTGCGGCGTACCTCCCAAACGATAGATTCCCGAGACCTTCATCCAGATCGAACCTTTCGATCCCAGCTCCAGTAACTCGCAAAACCCGGGCTGATCGACACCCGAGTTCGCATCCGGTCGACCAAAGTGATCAATCACCAACTTCAAACCGAACGGCGTCAATTGACGGATCAGTCCCGGCAGATCCTTTACCTCCCGATGCAACTCGACATGCCAGTCAAGATCAGCAATGTGGCTGAAAAACTCCCTCCAGGCACTGTTACGGAAATCAGGTAACGTCTTACCCATCAGGTTCAAGCGAACGCCGACCACGCCCAGATGATCCATGTCATTCAACATGGCGCGACTGACGCCTGGCTCCACCACAACCACGCCTCGCAATTGATCCGGCGCTTGCCTCAACGCCGCCAGCAAGTAGTTATTGTCGGTGCCGAGAAAGCTCGGTTGCACCAATACGCCATGACTCAGACCATGAGCGTGCAAGTGCGTCAGATACTGCTCAAGCGTGGCGTCGTAATCAGGGGTATAGCGCCGTGCGCCGACCAGATTTAGATCACGGCTAAACACGTGCGCATGGGAGTCGATGCCGATGATCGGCGTAGAACAGGTATCAGTCATAGCGTTCATCTATAAAAGGTAAAGGGCATCAGGCCCGCGCACTCTCGTTGCCGTTGATCGTTGCTGGCACCGAAGTGTTCGAGGCTTCGAGGGCACGACCACGGGTTTCCGGCAGACAAAGTGCTGCGATCACTGCCACGCCATAGGCAATCCCGGCGTCGATACCAATCGCAGACCCAAGGGACATGGAGTCGCTCATGTGACCGACCAGGAACGGGAACACCGCTGAAAGCACTCGGCCAAAGTTGTAGCAGAAGCCCACACCGGCACCGCGTACATCCGCCGGGTACAGCTCGTTGAACAGTGCGCCAAGGCTCGCGGGAATACCGGCCGCGAAAAAGCCGAGCGGGAACCCCAGGAACAGCATCTGGGTATTGGTCAGCGGCAGGAACACATAACTCTGCACAGTGACGACACAGCAAAGCGCGAACAGCACGATGTTTTTGCGCCGGCCAATACGGTCAATCAAAAAGCCGCTGACTACACACCCACACCAGAACGCGAGGATGATCACCGCCAGGTAGCCGCCCGAATTCAGTACGGACAGATTGCGCTCAGTCTTGAGGAACGTTGGCAGCCAGGTCATCACCGCGTGGTAACCACCGTGCGCACCCAGCCCCAACAGACCACCGAACAGCGTTACGCGGATCAACTCGGGGCGGAAGATGCCGGCCAAGGATTTGAAGAAACTTTGCGGGATGGCGTTTTCTTTTTGCAGACGCTGGAAGCTGTCGGGCTCCTCGACATTACGACGCACCCAGATAATCAGGAACGACGGTAGCAGCCCGACCAGGAACATAACGCGCCACGCCATGTCCTGCGGCACGAAGGAATAAATCAGTGTGAAAACTCCGACGGCCAGCCCCCAACCCACGGCCCAGGCACTTTGTACGGTGCCCATCACTTTGCCGCGATACTGCGGATTGATGGTTTCGGCCATCAATACTGCACCTGCTGCCCACTCGCCGCCGATGCCGAAACCCTGCAGCGCCTTGACGATCAACAGCTGGTTGAAACCGGTGACAAATGCCGAGAGAAAGGTGAAGAACGAGAACCACAAAATCATCCACTGCAAGGTGCGCACTCGACCGTAACGGTCGGACAGAGTCCCCCCTACCCAGCCACCGATGGCCGAAGTGACGAGCGTGACGCCGCTGATCAGTCCTGCATCGCCCTTGGTCAGGGCGAAAGCGGCGATCAGCGCAGGAATCGCCAGGCCGAACATTTGTACTTCCAGTGCATCGAGCGACCATCCGCCGAAGCAGGCCCAAAACGTTTTGCGCTCCCGAGGAGTGACTTGGCGATACCAGCTGAACATGGTTCTTATCCTTATAAGTGGAACGTAAGGCAGCCGAGAGCGAACCGCACCGCTACAGGGCCAGTCTTGGCAAACAATCAGGAAACCAGCGACGACTTATTCGCCGCTGAGCAATTCGCTACACGGGCAGGCGCTAGCGAATATCCACGCTGTAGCGAAAGTGCTCGGCGTGGCCGCGAGAGCGACGCCACTCAAGCGGTGTACCCGCGTAATTCCGAGCCAGACGCTCGATCACCACCACCGGGCTGTTAATCGGCACCTGTAACAGGCGCGCGTGTACGTCATTGACCGACTCGGCGGTGAGGGTCTCTTCTGCATAGGCAACGACCTGGCCACAGAGGTCTTCGTAAATCGGATATAGCAATGGCCCTTTCAGGCTGAGGTCGGTCTCAAGCAAGGGTTGGAACCGGCTGCGCGGCAACCAGATTTCTTCGGCAAGCACCGGCTGAACCTCCAGCAGACGCAAACGCACAATGCGAATCACCGGCGCATCGACGGGCAACCCGAGCGCTTGGGCTACGGCCGAGGGCGCGGCCACTGGCTCGATTGACAGGATGCGGCTCTCCGGTACCTGGCGCTCACCAGAAGCAGACTGAAATCGAAAGAAGCGGAACAGGGAGGATTGAAATTGTGGACGACGAATGAAAGTCCCTCGCCCCTGCTGACGCTCCAGAATGCCCTCACTGACTAACGCATCAATCGCTTTGCGCACCGTACCGGTAGACAGTTCGTACTCCGCTGAAAGCGCAGCCTCGGTAGGAATCGCCTCGCCAGGACGCCAGCGATTTTTGGCGATCTGCTCAGCCAATTGGTCGCGCAGGCGTTGGTAGAGCGGCAGGCGAGTATCACTTGGGAGAGTACTCATCGACTTTATTCACCTTGTTATATAGTCATCTATATGAATCTTGAGGCGAGTATTTCCCCAGACGCCGCCGATGTCAAGAAGGGTCATGCCACCGTGCTGACGAATGGTGAGCCATTGACCAGACCTCCTCACATCTAGCCAGCTCAGTGATTTTCAATGCTTACCGCACCAATACCTTCAAAAATTCGAAGCAGATTAAGCCGTTTAACTGCCCTTACCCAGGCAACAAAAAAGCCTTGGTGGGCCTTTTTGTACTCAAACCAAAATCACTTGCTCAGCCAGGACTCAACAGTCGCGGAGCCGTGCTCAGCTTTCCATTCCTTCAGCGTCTTGTGGCTGCCGCCTTTGGTTTCGACGACTTCGCCGGTGTGAGGTTTTTTGTA
This sequence comes from Pseudomonas sp. MYb327, assembly GCF_040438925.1. NCBI lineage: Bacteria > Pseudomonadati > Pseudomonadota > Gammaproteobacteria > Pseudomonadales > Pseudomonadaceae > Pseudomonas > Pseudomonas sp. MYb327. The sequence goes on along the minus strand of NZ_CP159258.1, from coordinate 433,961 downwards.
GACCTTTAATGGATAGCGATTTGATGGTTAAAGACTCAACAAAAGACAGACGGGGCGGGTCATGGATGGACACTTTGAAAGCAAATAGATAGTGTCCACCCGCAAAGCAGTTTTCCCGTGAGCAAGGCATTTCCGGGCGAAATCAACCATTGAGATCGTCAAGATCAGAGAGAGAGGCTGTACATGAGCACAGGCGTTATTCAGAAGCTACAAGGCAGCCGGAAAGAGCTTCTGGATATCGGGCTTCGCAACAATATGCTCAATTTCCGAAAGACAGCTAAAATCCTTATCGTAGTGGACGAGCTTTCCGAAGAGGTTTTCAACACCCTTTATCGGCAAGAAAAAGCCATGGTTTTTGCCTCAATGGCGCGCGGTAAGCTTCAGGAAATGGCCAAGTCTGTGAGCCCGTCAACGGATGACGAGGAATCTGCAAACGACGAATAGTTGATCCATGAGCTAGATGGTCTTGACTGGTCGAAGGCTGCAGAGTGTTGGCGCTGATTGAAAACTGACCCACCCTGCCGATTGAAAATTGACCCAGGGCGGATTGCTGATTGTTGCCCCAGCAATTGTGGATAAGCTTAGCAGTAGTGTCCTGGTTGAAGACGCATCTGGCCCCACCGCATGCAGGCATGCGGAAGGGTGTTTACGGTGCAGATCAAAACGGTTCATCGTCCTCGATACCATCTTCGTCCTTGCGCTTTCGTTCACGCGATTTGATCTTTGTCTGGGCGGCCAAGGTGCTGTGTTGCAGGCGGTAGGACTCGTTGCCCGTTTCGACGATATGGCAGTGGTGTGTCAGCCGATCCAGCAACGCTGTGGTCATCTTGGCGTCGCCAAACACACTCGACCATTCCGAGAAGCTGAGGTTGGTGGTGATGACCACGCTGGTGTGCTCGTACAGTTTTGAAAGCAGGTGAAATAACAGCGCGCCACCACTCTGACTGAAGGGCAAATACCCCAGCTCATCGAGTATCACCAGGTCTGTCCGAAGCAGTCCTTGGGCGATTCGGCCTGCCTTACCATCGTACTTTTCACGCTCCAGCAGGTTGACGAGATCAACCGTGGAGAAGAACCGTACTCGTTTGTTATGAGTGGTGATTCCGGACACGGCCAAGGCACTGGCCAGGTGTGTTTTTCCGGTTCCAGGCCCACCGATGAACACGACATTTTGCGCAGTCTCCGTAAACTCAAGGCTGGATAATTCCTTGACCAGACGTGCATCAGCGCTGGAAGCGCTGAAGTCAAAGCCAGCTAAATCACGGTGCATGGGGAGCTTTGCCATGTTCATCTGATGATTCACAGAGCGCACGGCGCGATCTGCCTGCTCCTGTTGGAGCAGATGCTCAAGCAGCCACTTCGAGGATGCCGTCGAAGCTTCTCCCTGGGCCGCCAGTTCTTCCCAAGCTTGCGCCATGCCATGCAGACGCAGTTCTTTAAGTTCTGCCATCAAGTCACGCATTGCGGCTCTCCTCATCTGTTGTACGGAGTTGGTCATATCGGGCCGTGTTGGCAACGGGAGCCACCTTGAGTTGCAGGCTGGTTTCTACGGAAGGCGGTGGTGCAGTAGCGGTGAGTCGGGCGAGAACATTTAAGATGTGATCGGCGCTCAGACTTCCCGACTCAAGCACCAGTTCTACCGCTACCAGCACCGGGTCGAGACCGGCGATGGGCACGGCAGCGAGCACCTGCGTCATGATTCGATCACCATTGCTGTGACGTCTCAGGCCCCGTTTGAGAAGCCGCAACGGATTGGGCAGATCGGCAAACGGTGCGCCATTGCGCAGTGCACCCGGCTTGCGCTCGATGAGTGGGATGTAATGCTGCCAGTCAAAACTGACCTGATCTCGATCAAACAGACGCTCGTGGCTGGCGATCATCATGTCATCGGCGATGACCACAATCCGGGATGGGTAAAGACGGCTGCTGACCCACTGGCCGACTCGCTCACAAGGCGAGTAGCGATTTCGTGCCACGCTGATTAGGCAGGTGCTGGAAACCCTTACGGTGCGCTCGACGTAGCCATCAAAGGCGGTCGGCATCGGCATCATTTCGACCCGTTCCAGCTCCAAAACTTCCGCCACCGTCAGCCCGCTGTACTGCGGATGCAGCAGCTCACTCCAGAGCGCACGACAGCGTAGGCCGAGCCAGGCATTCAGTTCCTCGAAGGTGTGGAACATGCAGTTTTGAGCGTCAAGCCAGATGCGTCGTCGACTGTCTTGAACGTTCTTCTCGACAATGCCCTTTTCCCAGCCAGAGGCTACGTTGCAGAAATCCGGATCGAACAGGTAGTGCGCGCACATCACGGAAAACCGGGCATTGACCGTGCGGCCTTTGCCTTTGTTGACCTTGTCGACAGCCGTTTTCATGTTGTCGTAGATGCCGCGACGCGGCACTCCACCTAACGCTCCAAACGAGCGTGTATGGGCATCGAACAGCATCTCGTGACCTTGGCTAGGGTATGCAACCAACCAGAATGCACGACTGGCACACAGCTTCATGTGGGAGACTTGGATGCGTCGAAACAGGCCACCGATCAGCAGTCCTTCTTCGCTCCAGTCAAATTGAAAAGCCTCACCCAGTGCAAACGTCAGCGGTACAAAAGCGCGTAACGACTTGCCTTGCTCGCCTCGCCACGAGCGTACAAACGCCGTGAGCTGGCTGTAGCCGCCGTCATAACCCTCGGCCTTGATCTGCTCGAAAAGTGCTTTTGCGCTTCTGCGGTTGTGCTTTGCCCGGAACGAATCGGCTTTCAGCGCCTGTTCCAGCGTGTCGTGGAAGGGGCTGAGTTTGTTGAAGGTCGCGCACCGCTGGTACGCCGAATGAGTGGCTTCGGGCGCTCTGACCCATTTTCGGATGGTGTTTCTCGACAGCCCGGTACGCTTGGCTATCTGGTGCAGCGAGAGCTTGTCGCGGAAGTACATCCGCCGGATTTTTCCCAACATTTCCATGCTGATCACCCTGTGTTCTCCTGCTCGAAAAGTGAGCAGAAGCAGTTGAACACCTGGGTCAGTTTTCAGTCGGCAGAACAGCCTTTACTGGGTCAGTTTTCGGTCAGCGGCAACACAATCGTTTCACTAGCGGATCGCCCTCACATCATCGAGGGCATGAATGCATCAAGTCAGTGGATGATATCGACCAGGGGCAAGGCACCGTTTTGGTACCACCAGTGACAGATCACGTACCTACTACCATTACGTGTCTCGCAAACCCAATACCCCTTGAGCTCGAACAGCCTTTTGATCCTAGAAGTGCGGATTCTCCCGCCATCTACAAATCGGGCCCGCGTTTCTGAAAAAACAACTCCAGTCATGCACGGAGACTGAATTTCAGCACAGCAAAGGTACCCGGTGATCGGGACACTGAAATCAATTTCCTGTGCCTCCAACACGCTCTTTGGGAAACCCAACTATAAATCCTCTTGGCATACGATATCGACGTCAGTGAACTCGATCAAACCCATCTAACGCACCATTCTCATAAATACAGTGGGCTACGACATACTTACCACCATCGGCTGCAATCACGACTTCATAACCATCCGCCCACTTCACTCCCCGGCCTTGGGTATGAATATCTCCTGCCAAGATCACAACATCTGCGTCGTTCGGTGGCGGAACGAAAGAGCAAAACTCAAGGTGTAGATCTGAGAGCATGTGGAGCTTCATAAAATCTCATCGCCAAGCCAGCCACGGTAAATATGAGCATGCAACGAATCACCATGCACACTGGTAAAAATTATCGTTCCTTCGCGCAGCGCCTAGCTTTTCAAGCGACGCCAGCGGTAGCGAATAATTTGCTGGACTGATCAGTATTGATTTGAAAGTTTAGCAATTGCTTTTTCCAGCTGTCCGCTCTCAGGTCTTTAACCTCAAAATTGTTAAAACCTAGAGTTTTCAAAGGTCGTTGAGTGAGCAAGGCTAAGGAGTGCGAAACCCTTCCACGGATGAACGCAATAGAGTGTGAAAGCTCGCGCGCCCAACGTCTTTTTTAAAAGAAGTAATGACATACCGAGCATCGGATGTGGACACAACCCAGAACCGACCTTCCTTGCATACGGAACGGATAGCGGCGGTACGAATGAAATGACCATCAGCGTATCGTACGTTTGTATCACGCAATGTGTGGGCAAAGGTCACGCCATATGCCACGCGGTTCGAGATAAACACATCGCTCAAATAAGCCGTAATCCAAGCGACATAGGCATGTTTCTGTGCACGAACAATGCGCAACAACTGAAAGTCCGTAAGCCGCTTGAAGAGAAACTCGACCTCAATGTTATGACTCACTGCTTACTCCTTTTTTTACTCATCAAACAGTGACTTAAGAATTCGCAAAAGCAATGGCTTCCTTGATTTCGTCAATGCTAATCATCTAATACTGCCCCACCACATCAGACGGCCTAGTACGCCCACTCCCCCAACCATCTCAGCAACACCAAGAAAATTAGCCATTGGGTTCTGCATATCACTCGCCTCGGGATTCTTGGTTCTCCGCAACGGCGCAGTAGATACGTTCAAAATAAGGAAAAGATCGCTTGGACGGATGCTGACTTGCGATGACCTGGCCCAAGCAAGACGTAGATCGTATTCCGAGTTACGAACAGGTATCCGTCATTGAATGCAGTCCCCATGCTTGAACGAACCCAGTGGCCTGGCTCGAACCTCCTCTGCTCATCGTCCACAACTTTGTGGGCAAACATAAACATCGGCACGCAACCTGCTGCGGCGACTCTGGCTCGCTCAACCTCGGTGACAATTGCATCCAAAATTACCCATTCTTCAACGGCGCAGAGGGGCATCCATTTGTAGGTCTTTCTGGCCAACGCGAGGGCTTCGTTGAGGGAGAGATCAGAGCCCTTTAGTTCGACGCCTGGATCACCTAGTAGACCTTCATCGATGACGCCGTTCACGCTCCTTCCCCTCTTTGTCAATATTCAATAAATGCAAGCTAGTGCATGATGTCGCCACAACCACCAATATATCTGTTTGTGTGGCGGTAGGCAAATGCGACATACCGTCTCATTTTGTCGGGATCGCAAAATGTCGCTGCGCGAATCTTATGCAGCAGTAGTTCAACTGCTGCGCACTCAGAAAGGTCTATCTCAGGGGGATCTCTCGGGTTCACTTACGCAAACGCACGTCAGCAACCTGGAGCTTGGAAAAAGCTCAGCGACTGTCGACATGAGTGCTCAACTCGCCGAAGCCCTCAAAGTTGAGCCAATCACCCTACTCGCACTCGCTGTTGCGTCTCATGAGAAGCGGACGGTGCGTGAGGCTCTCTTAGCCTCTCTGGCGCAGGCTGAAGATTTAGGACTAGCCGACACTCTGCTCCCTACGAGAGCGCAAGCCTTAACTCGTACAGACGTGCTGGAAGCACGAAAGAAATGGCAGGCTGTTCAGGAGTTAAAAGCCCGAGGTTTTAGTCAATCTCAAGCGTCAAAGGAATTGGGCATACCTGAAAGCACGCTCCGGCGGCTGTGGCATCGGAAAATGAATGACTGATGTATCACTAGCTGATAATGGACTTGAGCCATTGCGGGAAAATTGCTCAGTTCTTTACGGAGTGACGGTCATGCCGAGGCGTGGCAACATTTCACCACCCCAGAGTTGGCGATGAGGAGCTATGAGCGTATTTGCGTCGAAAAATCGCTATTTCTCACAGCTCACCCGACGACGCAAGAGATTTCGGGCGCTTTGAGGAACGGAGACTTCGAGCCAGGCCTGTTGCCAGACGGCGAGCATCAATCTGGTTCGTGTTCGGCCTGGGAGGGATAGAGCTACTGGCAGAAGAAAGCACTAGAAGGGAATGGCAAAGCTGAAGGATGTGTCCCCTGCAGGAATCGAACCTGCATCTAGCCCTTAGGAGGGGCTCGTTCTATCCGTTGAACTAAGAGGACATTGAGCGATGTATCTTACGTAAAATCAAGCACTTAGGAAAGCTTGCGGTTCATGCCAAGCGCTGTGGCATCCCTTATCCACCATCACTAGCTCAGAGCGGGTAACAGCTAATTACAACAGGAGACTAGACCCTACCCCAGATAAGAACTGCCAACCTTCCCCTTAGGAGGGGGATGCTCTATCCAATTGAGCTACTGAGACATAAATTTGCCTGCGAGAACTCGCGAAGCAATTGACGGCGTGCATGTTAACGGGCGAGCAAGGCTTTGTCATGTCGTCCTTAGGCGAATTGAGTGTAGGCAAACGCCTGCATAGCCTTTGCGATCCGCCGCATAAGCCAAACACCCCCACGAAGACTTGTAAATCCCTGACCCTCTACTGAGGAAAATCCGTCGCCCTCTATCCTAAATTGCGCTGCCGATGCACCTAGCCCTAGTAAATCGGCCATTTGCCACTATCCTATAAAGACAAGGAACAGTGACTGAATTCGCACGACACGCCCTTCGTATTTTGAGAATCACTGTCGGGCAGTGGACGCGACCAGCAATACGGACAAAGCCAAGTTTCCAAACCAGTCCGCATTTCTGACAATTGGTGCTGGCATAACGCCTTTATCCAGTTCAATATTTGTCACAGAATTGGCGCCAATGATCTGGCAATTTTGAGGCATCATGCCAGCCTCTTCAATTCAGGTTGAACATTTGGCCAGAGGGCTTGTCCTATCAGACATCCTGCGGCCAATCCCGAGAACCGCTCCCCTGAACTAACCGGTTAAATATATGCGCCCATTGAAACAGGCAATTTATTCCAGCCGTACGGCTGACAAGTTCGTCGTACGTCTGCCAGACGGAATGCGTGAACGCATTGCCGAGGTGGCTCGCAATCATCATCGCAGCATGAACTCTGAAATCATCGCACGTCTTGAGCAAAGCCTTATTCAGGAAGGCGCGCTGGGCGAAGAATTAAGCATGCGCCTGGACAGCCCAGAACTCTCTCTGCATGAGCGTGAATTGCTGCAACGTTTCCGCCAACTCTCTCACCGTCAGCAAAACGCCCTTGTTTCGCTGATTGCCCATGATGCCGAAATGGCCGCAGACGCCTGATCTCACCGAAAAAACCCAAAGCCAGCTTAATTGCTGGCTTTTTTTGCCTAAAATTCAGGTATAAAAAAACCCACCGGATGGTGGGTTTATTAAAACTAGAAGGCTTAGAGCAGGAAAATTGTCGCCAACCCAAGAAAGATAAAGAAGCCGCCACTATCAGTCATGGCAGTGATCATCACGCTAGCTCCCATCGCGGGGTCGCGCCCAAGTCGAGCCAACGTCATTGGGATCAATACTCCCATCAACGCCGCTAGTAACAAGTTGAGCGTCATGGCGGCAGTCATCACCACACCCAAAGACCAGCTACCGTAAAGCAGGTAGGCAACAACGCCAATTACTCCACCCCACACCACACCATTGATCAGGGCGACCGCCAACTCCTTGCGCATCAGACGCGAAGTATTACCGGTACTCACCTGGTCCAGCGCCATGGCCCGAACGATCATGGTAATGGTTTGGTTGCCAGAGTTTCCGCCGATACCCGCCACGATCGGCATCAATGCGGCAAGTGCCACCAATTTCTCGATAGACCCTTCGAACAGACCGATCACGCGAGATGCAACGAATGCAGTAATCAGATTCACCGCCAACCAGGCCCAACGGTTACGCAGGGACTTCCACACCGACGCAAAAATGTCTTCTTCTTCGCGCAGACCCGCCATGTTGAGAACTTCGTTCTCGCTCTCTTCACGTATCAGGTCGACCATTTCATCGATAGTCAGACGTCCGATCAACTTGCCATTTTTGTCGACTACCGGCGCCGAAATCAAGTCATAGCGCTCGAACGCCTGGGCCGCATCGTAGGCATCTTCATCCGGGTGAAAACTTACCGGATCGCTGGCCATGACCTCGGAAACCTGCTTTTCAGGATCGTTGACCAGTAAACGCTTGATCGGCAACACGCCCTTGAGGACGCCGTCGTAATCGACCACAAACAACTTATCGGTATGACCCGGCAACTCCTTAAGGCGCCGCAGATAACGCAGAACCACTTCGAGACTGACATCCTCACGGATTGTCACCATCTCGAAGTCCATCAATGCACCAACCTGCTCCTCGTCGTAGGACAGCGCCGAACGAACTCGCTCACGTTGCTGGTTATCCAGAGTCTCCATCAGCTCATGGACGACGTCTCGCGGCAGCTCGGAGGCCAGGTCAGCAAGTTCGTCGGCATCCATGTCCTTGGCCGCAGCCAGGAGCTCATGATCATCCATGTCGGCGATCAGGGTTTCTCGAACGGAGTCGGATACTTCGAGCAGGATGTCGCCGTCGCGATCAGCCTTTACCAATTGCCAGAGTGTCAGGCGATCGTCGAGCGGCAAGGCTTCAAGAATGTAGGCGACGTCGGCGGAGTGCAGATCATCAAGCTTACGTTGCAGCTCGACGAGGTTCTGCCGGTGAACCAGGTTTTCGACCCGATCGTGATGCGGGCCTTCCTGGCGATGAGTCAGGTCCTCAACAACTCGCTGACGCTGCAACAGCTCAACAACTTGAGCCAGGCGGTCCTGCAAGCTTTCCTGCGTTTTCTTTACTTCAACTTCAGACATAGGCGAACTCCACTCCCAGCAGTGGAACACGCCGGAAGGATCAATCAGTCAATTCATGATTGGAAAAGCGGTTTACTGAGTAACTACTGGGTAAGTCCATGGAGGTATTCCACAAGCCCCGGCGGGGCTGACGGGCGCAATGATACACCGCCTGACGGGTTTAAATGTTAAAAAATCGCGGCTGAAACAAGCGCTTGCGAGACAAACTTGAGCACCGCCCTGATCCTTCAAACTGCGACGACTCATCCTGAAAAGAAAACACACCGGCATCTTAAAATGTAGCAGCTACCCTTGATTGGAGCCGTCATGGAGGACGTCGAATGCCACCGAAAATTTTCCGTTTCTTGCTAATCACCCTACCCTGCCTGGCGTTTGCGGCACCTGCCACGACCATCCACCGCTGCGAGGCGCCTAACGGGCGCATTACCTTTACCACGATGAGCTGCGCTGTTGGAGACACCCTTTCCATCCAGGAAGTGCACACCTACTTGCCCGGTAACGCCGTCGCACTTATGCCAGAAGCCAGCTACCAAGAAACATCAGGCATTAAAATCAAAAGCCGCGATCCGACAATCGTCGGCGAGCCAGAAGACAAATGCGGAAATCTGATCAGCGCCAGAGAGCGGCGCGAAGCGATCATCAATCGTCGGGTCGTGGCTGGCATGAGCCAGCAGGACGTCGAAAGCGCCCTGGGCAAACCCGACAAGATCAGCATTCGGAATTCGTCCACGAGTTACCGCTACGAAACCAAGCGAGGCCGCAGTGCACAGATCGAGTTCGATGAGAGAGGATGCACGAAAGGTAAAGCCAAATCCCAGACGGCAAAAAGCCCGCATTAAATGCGGGCTTTTTGTTGTATGGTGCACTCGACAGGATTCGAACCTGTGACCGCTCGGTTCGTAGCCGAGTACTCTATCCAGCTGAGCTACGAGTGCATTAGTGTTTTTATACCAGATCACAACTGGTTGGAGCCAAGTCATTTACATTGCTGCAAACAACTCTTAAATGGTGCACTCGACAGGATTCGAACCTGTGACCGCTCGGTTCGTAGCCGAGTACTCTATCCAGCTGAGCTACGAGTGCATTTGTTGCCGCGCATTATAGGCCGTTAAATCTGTTTGTAAAGCGCTTTTTTCTAGTAATTTCAACAACTTACCGAAGAAGCCAGATTACAACGTACTACGCAAATAATGGCGGAGAACGGGGGATTCGAACCCCCGACACCCTTTTGAGGTGTACTCCCTTAGCAGGGGAGCGCCTTCGGCCACTCGGCCAGCTCTCCGCAACACGGGGCGTATCTTAACCAACCTTTTCCCCGTTTGCAAACATAAAAAACGATAAAAATTAATGGCTTGGTTCTTCGTCCTTCTCTTTCTTGATACGCAGGTAGATTTCCTCACGGTGGACCGCGACCTCTTTCGGGGCGTTGACACCAATACGCACTTGATTTCCTTTGACGCCGAGCACGGTCACGGTGATTTCGCCATCACCAATAATCAGGCTTTCTGCGCACCGACGAGTCAGAATCAACATACCTTTCTCCTCACGCCTTACATTTCAGGGACAACAGTCTGCAAAAAAAAGGCACTCGACCTACAACCGGAGCGGTCGCAGCCCTACATGCCTGAGTATTGACTAGCGCGAGCAAAAGAACAGCTTCGGGGTCGCGCCATTCAAAAAAACAAAAGGCGCAGTCAGACCGCGCCTTCTGGCAAACGCATCACTCACCCTGGCGGGAAGGCGCGTCCAGTTCGAAAGCCGTGTGCAGGGCGCGCACGGCCAGTTCCAGGTACTTCTCTTCGATCACTACGGAGACTTTGATTTCCGAAGTCGAGATCATCTGGATGTTGATGCTTTCCTTAGCCAGGGATTCGAACATGCGGCTGGCGACGCCTGCGTGAGAGCGCATGCCAACGCCGACGATCGATACCTTGGCGATCTTGGTGTCGCCAACGACTTCACGGGCACCAATTTCGCGAGCAGTGTTTTCCAGCACGGTCTGGGCCGCCTGGTAGTCGTTGCGGTGCACAGTGAAGGTGAAGTCGGTGGTGTTATCGTGCGCGACGTTCTGCACGATCATGTCGACTTCGATGTTCGCGGCGCTGATCGGGCCGAGAATCTTGAAGGCAACGCCCGGGATGTCTGGCACGCCACGGATGGTCAGCTTGGCTTCATCGCGGTTGAAAGCGATACCGGAAATGATCGGCTGTTCCATGGTTTCCTCTTCATCAATAGTAATGAGGGTGCCCGGACCCTCCTTGAAGCTGTGCAGTACGCGCAGCGGAACGTTGTACTTGCCGGCGAATTCCACCGCACGGATCTGCAACACCTTGGAACCGAGGCTGGCCATTTCCAGCATCTCTTCGAAGGTGATCTTGTCCAGTCGCTGAGCCACGGACACCACACGCGGGTCGGTGGTGTAGACGCCATCGACGTCGGTGTAGATCTGGCACTCGTCAGCCTTCAAGGCTGCCGCCAGAGCCACGCCGGTGGTGTCGGAACCGCCACGACCGAGGGTGGTGATGTTGCCGTGTTCGTCGACGCCCTGGAAACCGGCGACAACCACAACGCGACCAGCCTTCAGGTCGCCGCGAATCTTCTGGTCATCAATCTGCAAGATACGCGCTTTATTGTGTGCGCTATCGGTCAGAATCCGTACCTGATTGCCGGTGTAGGACACTGCCGGCACACCGCGCTTGATCAGCGCCATGGCCAACAGGGCAATCGTCACCTGCTCACCGGTGGAAACGATCACATCCAGCTCACGCGGAACCGGTTGGCCGTCGCCACTGATTTGCTTGGCCAGATCGATCAGACGGTTGGTTTCGCCGCTCATTGCAGACAGAACAACCACCAGGTCATCGCCGGCATCGCGGAATTTCTTAACCTTGTCGGCGACCTGCTCGATTCTCTCGACAGTGCCGACCGAGGTGCCTCCAAATTTCTGTACGATCAAAGCCATTTCAAAGCCGCCTCTGCCCATGAAGGGCGCCCAAATAATCACTCAAACAGCGTTGCGGCTCGCCACTAGACTGCGCGCCACAAGTACTGCCTTATAAACCCTGCTCTACAAACGGAACGGTCAACGCGAGTGCTGCATCCAGTGCGCCAGCGTCGATACCGCCGCCTTGCGCCATATCTGGACGACCACCGCCCTTCCCGCCCACTGCCGCAGCGGCTTGCTTCATCAAATCACCGGCTTTGAGTTGGCCAGTCAGGTCTTTGGTTACGCCTGCAACCAGAACGACCTTTTCCTCATGGACACTGCCGAGCAGGATCACTGCGCGGCCGAGTTTGTTTTTCAGCTGATCGACCAGCGCCAGCAGCGCCTTGCCGTCCTGACCGTCGAGACGCACGGACAGTACCTTCACGCCTTTGACATCCAGCGCAGAAGCCGACAGATCATCGCCCGCCGCGCTGGCTGCCTTGGCCTGCAGCTGCTCGAGTTGCTTCTCCAGCAGACGGTTGCGCTCCAGCACAGCCGACAGCTTGTCGATCAGGTTGTCGCGGCTGCCCTTGACCAGGTTGGCCGCTTCCTTGAGTTGTTCTTCTGCAGCGTTCAAGTAGGCCAGTGCCGCAGCACCGGTGACTGCCTCGATACGACGCACACCCGACGCCACACCGCCCTCGCTGATGATTTTCAGCAGGCCGATGTCGCCGGTACGGTGGGCGTGGATACCGCCGCACAGTTCAACGGAGAAATCACCGCCCATGCTCAGCACGCGTACGTTGTCGCCGTACTTCTCGCCGAACAACGCCATCGCGCCTTTCTGCTTGGCGGTTTCGATGTCGGTTTCTTCAGTTTCAATGGCAGAGTTCTTGCGAATCTCGGCGTTGACGATCTCTTCCAGCGCTTTCAGCTGCTCAGGCTTGATCGCCTCGAAGTGGCTGAAGTCGAAGCGCAGGCGCTGACTGTCGACCAGAGAACCTTTCTGCTGAACGTGGTCGCCCAGCACTTTGCGCAAGGCAGCGTGCAGCAAGTGAGTTGCCGAGTGGTTCAGCGAGGTGGCGTGACGCACGTCAGCCTCAACGTGGGTTTCCACCGGTGCGCCGATCAACAGGCTGCCCGAAGCCAGCACGCCGTGGTGCAGGAAGGCGCCGCCGGTCTTGGTGGTGTCGCGCACGTCGAAACGCGAAGCGCCCGCCTGCAGATAACCGCAGTCACCGACCTGACCACCGGACTCAGCGTAGAACGGCGTCTGGTTCAGGACGACCACGCCCTCTTCGCCTTCATTCAGTACGTCGACCGATTGCCCGTCTTTATAGAGGGCAACAACTTTCGCCGAACCCTTGGTGGCGTGATAACCGGTAAATTCGGTATCGACATCAACCTTGACCAGGCTGTTGTAGTCCATGCCGAAGGAGCTGGCGGAACGGGCACGGACGCGCTGGGCTTCCATTTCACGTTCGAAACCTTCTTCGTCGATGGTCAGGCTACGCTCGCGAGCGATATCGCCAGTCAGGTCCATCGGGAAACCGTAGGTGTCGTAGAGTTTGAACACCACGTCGCCCGGCACCACGTCGCCTTTGAGTTCGGCGAGATCCTGCTCGAGGATTTTCAGGCCCTGCTCCAGGGTCTTGGCGAATTGCTCTTCTTCGGCTTTCAGCACGCGTTCAATGTGCGTCTGCTGGGATTTCAACTCAGGGAAGGCTTCGCCCATCTCGGCGACCAGCGCCGCGACGATCTGGTAGAAGAAACTGCCCTTGGCGCCCAGTTTGTTGCCGTGACGGCAAGCGCGACGAATGATCCGGCGCAGCACGTAGCCGCGGCCTTCGTTGGATGGCAGCACGCCATCGGCGATCAGGAAACCGCAGGAGCGGATGTGGTCAGCCACAACTTTCAGGGAAGCCTGATTGTCGTTGGTGCAGCCGATGGCCTTGGCCGATGCGCTCAGCAGGCTCTGGAACAGGTCGATTTCATAGTTCGAGTGAACGTGCTGCAGCACGGCACTGATCCGCTCCAGGCCCATGCCGGTGTCGACCGACGGCGCTGGCAGCGGGTGCAACACGCCATCGGCGGTGCGGTTGAACTGCATGAACACGTTGTTCCAGATTTCGATGTAACGGTCGCCGTCTTCTTCCGGCGAACCCGGTGGGCCACCCCAGATGTCGGCGCCGTGATCGTAGAAAATCTCGGTGCAAGGACCGCATGGGCCGGTATCGCCCATAGTCCAGAAGTTGTCGGAAGCGTAAGGCGCGCCCTTGTTGTCGCCGATGCGAACCATACGCTCGGCCGGAACGCCGATTTCCTTGGTCCAGATGTCGTACGCCTCGTCATCACTGGCGTAGACGGTGACCCAAAGTTTTTCCTTCGGCAGGTTCAGCCACTTCTCGGAGGTCAGGAAGTTCCAGGCATAGGTGATGGCGTCACGCTTGAAGTAGTCACCGAAGCTGAAGTTACCCAGCATTTCGAAGAATGTGTGGTGACGAGCGGTATAGCCGACGTTTTCCAGGTCGTTGTGCTTGCCGCCGGCGCGCACGCATTTCTGGCTGCTGACCGCGCGGGTGTACGCGCGTTTTTCCTGGCCCAGGAAGCAGTCCTTGAACTGGTTCATCCCCGCGTTGGTGAACAGCAGGGTCGGGTCGTTGCCCGGAATCAAAGAGCTGGAGGCTACACGGGTGTGGCCTTGCTCTTCGAAGAAGCGAAGGAAGGCTTCACGGATTTCTGCGCTTTTCATTAGGTTCTTCCACGGAGGCTGCGGCCAAAGGCCTGTTCGAAACGTCAACAGACGAAGCGACGGCAAAGGGCCGCATTATATCGGCCCTGCGCGCGGGGTACAGCGTGTTTATACGATAGAAACAGTCAATTGAAGCGCTAACGCTATCACTTACGGGAAAAGTCGACGAATGTCGCGACGACCTGCTCAATTTGCCCACGGCTGACGTCCATGTGCGTAACCATCCGCAGACGAGCGGCGGCACTGAGCTTAATCCCTCGCTCCGCAGCAAACGACTTGATCGCCTCGGCCTTGTCGCCCATCGACACATAAACCATGTTGGTCTGCACTGGCTCGACTTCGTAGCCCGCCTCACGCAAGCCTTCGGCGAGCAATTGGGCGTTGGAGTGATCGTCGGCCAGGCGCTGGACATTGTGATCCAGTGCATAAAGGCCTGCCGCTGCGAGAATCCCGGCCTGACGCATGCCGCCGCCGACCATTTTGCGCAGGCGCCGCGCCTTGCTGATCAACTCAACCGAGCCGCACAACACTGAACCGACCGGCGCGCCCAAGCCTTTGGACAGGCAAACCGAGACGGAATCGAAATGCTGAGCTATTTCCCGCGCATCAACGCCTAGCCTGACCGCTGCGTTGTAAAGCCGTGCGCCATCCAGGTGCAACTGCAAGCCGTGTTCACGGGTGAAACTACGCGCGCGGGCCAGGTACTCCAGTGGCAGAACCTTGCCCTGCATGGTGTTTTCCAGCGCCAGCAGACGAGTGCGGGCGAAATGGAAGTCGTCCGGTTTGATCGCGGCGGCGACTTGCGCCAGATCCAGCGAGCCATCGGCCTGCACTTCCAGCGGTTGCGGCTGGATCGAACCTAGCACGGCCGCACCGCCACCTTCGTACTTATAGGTGTGCGCCTGCTGACCAACGATGTATTCGTCACCGCGTTCGCAGTGGGCCATCAAGCCCAGCAGATTGCTCATGGTGCCGGTCGGAACAAACAGCGCAGCTGCGAAACCCAGGCGCTTTGCCAATTCACCTTCCAGACGATTGACCGTCGGATCTTCGCCATACACGTCGTCACCGGTGGCGGCGGTGGCCATCGCGTCGAGCATGCCGGCGGAAGGTTGGGTGACGGTGTCGCTGCGAAGATCGATAACACTCATGAATCTGGCCTCGGTAAGCAGGGGGAAATCCCTTTCATAAAGGAATTACTGCGGTCTTGCCGCTGAATAATCAACCCTTGGGCGAGGAAAAGGCTGCTAATCAAACGAAAAAGTCGATGGGGATCATCTGAAAGCATGAATGCACACGTAGGAGATATGTGATAAAAACGCTGCGCCGCCAAACATCCTGGCGGCAAAACGTTCTCAGGGCGGGGTGCAACTCCCCACCGGCGGTAATTGCGCGCAATGCGCATAGCCCGCGAGCGCTTGGTGGCAGCACGGCTTCGGCGGTGTTTGGCGGCAAGGTCAGCAGACCCGGTGTGATCCCGGGGCCGACGGTCATAGTCCGGATGAAGAGAGAACGGGATTGGCGCCGCCTAGGCTCTATACCAAAGCGCCGTCCGCAGGCACTTGTGCGTGCGTACCCTTAAATCCCATTCGATTCATAACGCCCTGTTTTTCACACAAACAGGAGTCAGAACATGCAACCCACCGCAATCGATAGCAAAAGCAAACACCATCAGGGCGAGCGCGTTGCGTTCATCCAGGCCTGCTGGCACAAGGAAATTGTTGATCAGAGCCGTAAGGGTTTCGTCAGCGAAATGATTGCCCAGGGTTATCAGGAATCCGACATCGATTTCTTCGAAGTCGGCGGCGCATTTGAAATGCCCCTGCACGCCAAGTTGTTAGCCAAGACCGGTCGTTATGCCGGCATCGTCGCCGCAGCCCTGGTGGTGGATGGCGGGATCTACCGTCACGAATTCGTCGCCCAGTCGGTGGTCAGCGGCTTGATGCAGGTTCAGTTGGAAACAGAAGTGCCGGTGTTCTCGGTATCCCTGACCCCGCACCACTTCCACGCTGGCGAAGAACACCAGAAGTTCTTCTTCGAGCATTTCGTGCATAAAGGTCAGGAAGCGGCGAAGACGTGTGCGGATACGCTGCACAAGATCCGCTCGCTGCGTCGCACTGAGCCGCGTGCGGTAGCCGTTTAAACACAGAACCTGCAGGAGCTGGCTTGCCGGCGATCGCGGACTGTCAGTCAAATCTTGTGTTGGCTGACACACCGTTATCGCCAGCAAGCCGGCTCCTACAGGGATTCATGTCGGGCCTGAGGCTGGTTCAGGCCAGGTTTTCGTCGGTCGTTGGCACGATCAGGATGCCGGCGCGAAGGCCATTCTTTACCTTGGGGTTCGGGAAGATGATCCGGGCGCCCTCTTCCTCGATGATCCAGCGGGTCTGGGCGATGTCTTCCGCCAACAGATAACCCACTTCCAACTCAGAAAAATTTTCAATATCCGCCGGCAGATTCAGGCGGAAGCTGTCGCTGTGCTTGATGATTTCCCGCGCCACGCTGAATAACTGCAAACCATCGAGCGCTTCTTCAGTCAGTTCCGGTTCGGTGCCTTCGATAATCTGTTTGAGCCGGGTTTCCAGCAGCGACACGTTGACACCATCGTTGTGCCCGAACGGCCGTGCCTTGCCCAGTTCCAGGGTAAAAGCCTCAGCACCCAGTTTGTCGTAGGTGTAGGAACTGAAAACGATGGACGGCTTGTTCTGCAGCAGCACCGCTTCCATGCCGGCGGCGCGCAGGCGGGCCAGTTCCTGGCGCGAATGCTGGCGGCCTTCCTTCCACGGATACAACGCGAACTGTTCAATTTTCGAACCACGAATTGCGGTGTGCAGGTCGTAGTGCAAGCGCTGGCGGTCCGGCAGGTTGAAGAAACTGGCGGCCAAACGCTCCAGCTCACAAGCACGCAACGCTTCGGATCCGCTGCTTTGTTCGTGACGGCCATTGAACAGCCGATTGACGTCCTGCTCGACAAATCGCTCACCTTTGCGGATCGCTTCGGGATTGCCGAACAGAAACAGAATACGTGCACGCGGTTTCAGATCACCGCGGGCGATGTCGTGCAACAGGCGATCGAGCAATTCGATAGGCGCTGTTTCGTTGCCGTGGATACCGGCCGATAGCAGCAGGTCCAGGCCATTGTCGCGAGCTTCAGGTGGCCGGACTTCCAGCGCACCTTCGCTCAACCAGCGCATGCGCACGCCTTCGACAGTCAGTTGAGTCTTCTCCGCCGGTTCGCGGCCGGCGAGGGTCAGTTCAAGCAGTTTGCCGAGGGCGAGCATAGAGCGGCTTCCTTAATGGTCGTGATTGCAATCCGGGCCGTGAACGTGGTCCTCGTCGTCACCGATTTCCGCCGGTTCCATTTCCAGTTGCAGACTTACCAGATTAGTCGCCAGTGGGCGCAACAGCAGGTTAGCGTATTCGGCGTCACCTTCTTCGACGTCCACGCCGATCAGCAACTGGCCACGGCCGTCCTGTTGGATCCACAGCTCTTTGCCTTGCCACATGACCGCGACGCGGGTGCAGGACGTTTCCAGTTGCGTGCCGTCGGTGTCTTCAAGGATCAGCTGCAGGGTATCGCTCATGTTTTTACGCTCTCGGTTGAGATAAAGCGGCGCGTTGTCGTGCACAACAACGCGCCGTCGATCAATTGATCTGGAATGGATAAACCGCGCCCAGTTTAAGGATTTGCGTCAGTTCATCCAGTGCCGTCCGGCACTCAAGCAGCAATTGCGGGTCCGCCAGATCGTTTTCGGTCATGCGGTCGCGGTAGTGCTTGTCGACCCATTCGGTCAACGTGCCGTACAACGGTGCGGTCATGATAACCCCTGGATTGACCGCCGCCAGTTCGGTTTCGTTGAGCGCGACGCGCAGTCGCAGGCAAGCCGGGCCTCCGCCGTTCTGCATGCTCTGCTTGAGATCGAAGACTTTAACTTCACGGATCAGGCCGCCGGAGCTGGTCAAACCCTGCAGGTAGTGCCAGACGCGCTCGTTGCCACGGCATTCTTCCGGCACGATCAACAGCATGGAGCCGTCAGGACGCGACAGCAGCTGGCTATTGAACAGGTAGGAGCGAACCGCGTCTTCGACGGTTACTGCGGAACGCGGTACGCAGACAGACTGAAATTTCCCACCGACTTTGGCGAGTTTGCTCTGCAACTCAGCGAGCATCTGCTCAGTCTCGAGGAACGCGTCCTCGTGATAGAACAACACCTCACCATTACCCACCGCGATCACGTCGTTGTGGAAAACGCCCTGATCGATTACCGAAGGGTTTTGTTGGGCGTAGACCACGCCGTCATCGCTCAAGCCGTGCAAACGGGCAACGGCCTGGGACGCTTCGAGGGTCTGGCGCGCAGGGTATTTCTGCGGGGCCGGGTAGCGAGTGTCGAACGCGCTACGACCGAAGACGAAGAATTCAACGCCGGCTTCGCCGTATTCACGGCAGAAACGTGTGTGGTTGGCCGCGCCTTCGTCGCCGAATTGCGCCACAGCCGGCAACGCAGCGTGGTGGGCGAAGTGCTTCTGGTCGGCAAACATTGCACCCAGCACGCGGCTGGTGGTCGGGTGTTCGATGCTGCGGTGGTATTTGCAGTTCAGGTTGGCGGCGGTGAAATGCACGCGACCGTCCGCGGTGTCTGCACTTGGGCTGACGGTGGCGGCATTGGCTACCCACATGCTCGATGCCGAGCAACTGGCGACCAGCAGGGGCATGGCTTCTTTGGCGGCGCGCTCGATCACTTGAGCGTCGGTGCCGCTGAAGCCCAGGCGACGCAGTGCGGCCACGTCCGGGCGCTCTTGTGGTGCCAGCACGCCTTGTTGAAAGCCCATGTCGGTCAGCGCTTTCATTTTCGCCAGGCCTTGCAGCGCAGCTTCCTTCGGATTGGAAGACTGCTGGCTGTTGCTCTGGGATGCGACGTTGCCGTAGGACAGGCCGCCGTAGTTATGGGTCGGCCCCACTAGACCGTCAAAATTGACTTCATAGGATTTCATCAGCGAGGCTCCACGAGAATCTGTTTTTTATAGGCATCAGTAACAAAGGATTGGCGGCTGCTTCGCGGCCGATCGCTGGCAGGCCAGCTCCTACGGGTTCAGCGGTGTTCACATATTTTGTGTTCGACGCAGGACCTGTGGGAGCTGGCTTGCCAGCGATGGACATCACGCCATCTTCACGCCAGGCGTCAGGCTGGCAGGCATCACCAGGCTCGGTGTTTCCAGCGAGGCCACCGGGTACGCGCAGTAGTCGGCTGCGTAGTAAGCGCTGGCGCGATGGTTGCCCGAGGCGCCGACCCCGCCGAATGGTGCGCTGCTCGCGGCGCCGGTCAATTGCTTGTTCCAGTTGACGATACCGGCGCGGCTTTCCAGCCAGAATTGCTGGTAGCGCGCTTCGGAATCCGAGAGCAGACCGGCTGCCAAGCCATAAGCGGTGTCGTTGGCTTCAGCGATCGCCGCTTCAAAATCAGCGTAGCGGATCACTTGCAGCAGCGGGCCGAACAGCTCTTCGTCCGGGCGATCGGCCACCGCCGTCACGTCCAGAATGCCGGGGGTCAGCAACGCGGCCTGCGCCTGAGGCTGAGTCATTTCCAACAGCGCCACGGCGCCATTGGCCAACAGATGTTCTTGAGCTTCCATCAGCGCTTTCGACGCGCCGAGGGAAATGACCGAGCCCATGAAAGGCGCCGGTTGCTGGTCGAAAGCGCCGACTTCAATTGTCGAGCTGACCGCCACCAGGCGCTCCAGCAACGTGTCGCCCCAGGCTCCTTGCGGCACCAGCAAGCGGCGCGCGCAAGTGCAGCGCTGACCGGCAGAAATGAATGCCGACTGAATAATGGTGTAAACAGCCGCATCAAGATCAGCGACCTGATCGACCACCAGCGGGTTGTTGCCGCCCATCTCCAGCGCGAGGATCTTGTCCGGGCGACCGGCGAATTGTTGATGCAAGTGATTGCCGGTGCGGCTGGAGCCAGTGAAGAACAGACCGTCTATGCCTGGATTCGCCGCCAGGGCGATACCCGTTTCACGCGCGCCTTGTAGCAGGTTCAGCACGCCAGCCGGCAGACCGGCTTCGATCCAGCACTTGACCGTCAGCTCGGCGACTTTCGGTGTCAGTTCGCTTGGCTTGAACAGCACACTGTTACCGGCCAGCAACGCCGGGACGATGTGACCGTTAGGCAGGTGACCCGGGAAGTTGTAAGGACCGAACACCGCGACCACGCCATGTGGCTTGTGGCGCAAAACGGCGGTGGCGTCGCCCAGCGGGCCGCTCTTCTCGCCGGTGCGTTCACGGTAGCTCTGCACCGAGATCGCAATTTTGTTGACCATGCTGGTGACTTCAGTTACCGACTCCCACAGGGGTTTGCCGGTTTCCTCACCGATGGTGCGAGCCAGTTCGTCAGCGTTATTTTTCAATGCAGCGGCGAAGGCTTCCAGCACCGAGATACGCTCTTCCAGCGTGCGACGAGCCCAGTCCGGAAACGCCTGACGCGCCGCTTGCACGGCCGATTCAACTTGTGCGGCGGTGGCACTTTCGCCGGACCACAGCACTTGCTGGGTCACCGGGTTCAGCGACTCGAAGACTTCGCCCTGACCGGCCAGCCATTCACCTGCAATGTATAGCGACTTCATTATTTCGACTCCCGTGCAGCGGACAACGGAACGGCGCGCACTTGATCGCCGGCGTTGAGTTGAAGACGTTTGGCGGTCAGCGGATCGACCACCAGCGTGCCGGCGGCGAAGCGTGCCGGTGCCGCGGTGATCCGGCAGTCTTCGCGCTTGCGGTTGTGAATGATGAACGGCGTGGCATCGTCACCCGGCGTGCCGATGGCCAGCACCAGCGCCTGGCTGTCGCGCACGGCGCGGATCTTGCCGGTTTCGCATTCGATGGCCGGGCCCGCGTCGAAGATGTCGACGTAGCCCTGATAGCTGAAACCTTCGCTCTTGAGCATCGACAGCGCGGGCTCGGTGTCCGGGTGGACCTGACCGATCACGTTGCGCGCATCCGGGGACAGGAAGCAGGTGTACAGCGGGAATTTCGGCATCAGCTCGGCGATGAACGCCTTGTTGCCCACGCCGGTCAGGTAATCGGCCTGGCTGAATTCCATTTTGAAAAAGTGTCGACCCAGACTTTCCCAGAACGGCGAGCGCCCGGCCTCGTCGGAGACACCGCGCATCTCGGCGATGATTTTGTTGCCGAACAATTGCGGGAATTCGGCGATGAACAGCATCCGCGCCTTGGACAGCATGCGGCCGTTCAGACCACTGCGGTAATCGGCATGGAGGAACAGCGAGCACAGTTCGGAGTTGCCGGTCAGGTCGTTGGCCAGGAATAGCGTCGGGATTTCGCGATAGATGTTCAGCTCTTGCGAAGCGCTGACCGTCAAACCGACGCGGAAGTTGTACCAGGGTTCACGCAAGCCAACAGCGCCAGCGATGGCGGAAATGCCCACCACGCGGCCATCGTCATCTTCGAGTACGAACAGATAGTCCGCGTCGCCCCGCCCGGCTTCGCCGCGAAAAGTTTTCTCGGCCCAGCCGACCCGATGGGCCAGCCGTTCTTCGTTGGCCGGCAAAGTGGTCAGGCCGGTGCCGGTGCTACGGGCCAGGTCGATCAGAGCGGGTAAATCGCTGCTGCGTACGGGACGAACGATCATGCTATCTCCTCAAACGGGCCGCTAACGCCACCCGTGAAACTCGCTGCTTTACTAAGCATTCACTCTTTATAGGCATAGCAGCAGGCGTTAAACCGCCACCAGGCGCACGCTGGCACCTTCACCGACGCCCAGGGCTTCGGCCGCTTCCATATCCAGGGTCACGGGTTTGCCCGGCGCGTAATCCAGTTCGAGCAATACCGCGCGGTAATCCTGCAACTGGGCGTTGGCCACCAGGTACTGACGACCGGCGCCTTTGACCGGCTCACCGATTTTCACTGGCACTACGCGGCTCTGGGCAATCGAACGGATCCCCGAGACGCGGGCGTGCAAGGTTGGACCGCCGTCGAAGATGTCGATGTAGTGATCAGTCTCGAAGCCTTCGCGCATCAGGATGTCGAAGGTGATCTGCGCCCGAGGATGGACCTGGCCCATCGCTTCTTGCGCCGAGTCCGGCAGCAACGGCACGTAGATCGGGTAATGCGGCATCAGCTCGGCGAGGAAAGTCCGGCTCTTCAGACCGCACAAACGCTCGGCTTCAGCGTAGTTGAGGTCGAAGAAGTTGCGGCCGATGGCGTCCCAGAACGGTGAGTCGCCATTTTCGTCGCTGTAACCGACGATTTCGGTCACCACGGAATCGGCGAAGCGCTCCGGGTGGCTGGCGACGAACAGCAAACGGCCACGGGAGTTGAGTTCCGACCAAGGCGAACCCACCAACTCGCGCTGCACGTAAAAACTGGTCAGCAAGCTGTTGCCGGTCAGGTCGTGGCACTGCGAGAGCACGTGGATCTTGTTGTGGATCTTCAACTCGCGGGAAGCGTGAACGAAAGTTTCGTTACGGAAGCTGTAGAACGGCTCGGAATAACCGGCCGACGCCACGATCGCCGAGCAACCGGCAAGTTTGCCGGTGGCGGTGTCTTCGAGGACGAAGAAATAGCTTTCCTCTCCATTGAAGCTGACTTCGGCGGCGAACGAGGCTTCGCTCGCGGCGATCTTGTCGCTCAGGCGCTCAACGTCATCCGGCAAGGAAGTGACACCAATCGGGCTGTCCGCAGCCAGACGCTGTACCTCGCCCAGATCAGCCATTTGCGCGGGGCGCATCACCAGCATGGTGTCACTCCTTAATCAAGAACAGGTCGACCCGTTTGGTCGACAGGGAAAAAATACCGGGTTCACCGTGAAACACCTTTGTAGGAGCCGGCTTGCTGGCGATGGCGGCCGATTGATCGCCGCGAAGCTTTCAGGCCTCATCGCCGGCATGCCGGCTCCTACAGGGGTGGTGCGTCAGGACGAGTCCGGTAAAAAAATTGGGATCGACGCCTGAAAGGTCAGGCGCCGAAAGGTCTATCAGGCTTGGGTCAGCTTAGCTGCAGCGCGTTCGAAGCGGTCCAGGCCGGCATCGATATCGGCGTCTTCCACCACCAGGCTCGGGGCGAAACGCACCACGTCCGGGCCGGCTTGCAGGACCATCAGGCCTTCATGCTCGGCGGCGTTGAAGATGTCCTTGGCCTTGCCTTTCCAGGCATCGCTCAACACGCAACCAATCAACAGGCCCATGCCACGAACCTGAGTGAAAAGGCCGTACTTCTCGCCAATCTGCTCAAGGCGCGCCTTGAACTTGTCGTGCTTGGCGTTGACGCCGGCCAGCACTTCAGGGGTGTTGATCACGTCGATCACCGCTTCAGCGACAGCGCACGCCAGCGGGTTGCCGCCATACGTGGTGCCGTGGGTGCCGACGACCAGGTGTTTGGCCAGGTCTTCGGTGGTCAGCATGGCTGCGATCGGGAAACCACCGCCCAGGCTCTTGGCGCTGGTCAGGATGTCCGGGATCACGCCGTAATGCTGGTAGGCGAACAGATGGCCGGTACGGCCCATGCCAGTTTGCACTTCGTCGAAAATCAGCAGCGCGTTGTTCGCGGTGCAGAGATCGCGGGCACCTTGCAGGTATTCAAGTTCAGCCGGAATTACACCGCTCTCGCCCTGGATCGGCTCTAGGACCACAGCGCAGGTCTTGTCGGAAATGGCGGCTTTCAGCGCGGCCAGATCGTTGTACGGCACGTGAGTGATACCGGTGATTTTCGGACCGAACCCGTCGGAGTACTTCGACTGGCCACCGACGTTCACGGTGAACAGGGTACGGCCGTGGAAGCTGTTGAGCGCGGCGATGATTTCGTACTTCTCGCTGCCGAAACGGTCGAAACCGACACGACGGGCCAGCTTGAAAGCGGCCTCGTTGGCTTCGGCGCCGGAGTTGCAGAAGAACGCGCGGTCGGCAAACGTGGCGTCGATCAGCTTATGGGCCAGGCGCAGGGCCGGCTCATTGGTGAACACGTTGGACACGTGCCACAGCTTGTTCGCTTGCTCGGTCAAGGCACCCACCAGCGCCGGGTGCGCATGGCCCAATACGTTGACGGCGATCCCGCCGGCGAAGTCGATCAGCTCGCGGCCGGACTGGTCCCAAACGCGGGAACCGGCACCACGCACAGGAATGAATGCGGCAGGCGCATAGTTGGGAACCATTACCTGGTCGAAATCGGCGCGTTGTACCGCAGCGTGCTCAACGGACATCGGAGTCTCCTGAAAAGGAACACTCGCCTGAAACTGGCGAGCTTGGTGAGGATTGTAAGGACAGTTTTCAGCCCGGCCTTGCCGCCAAGCGACAACTTCTTATAGCGCAAACCCCGGTTTTTTCCGGGTTTACGGCAATGCGACATATAGGGTCGCAAAGGCGCAGTTTAACTGGCGCAGAGCGTTTGCGGCAGGCTTGCTCCGTTGTAACCCATGGCATTTCGACGAGTGCGGTAAATATGTACCGCACGTTATCCGTGCTCGCGGGGTTTCCTAAGGCCTAATCAAACCTCAATGGCCACCGTTACCGCATGAATACCGAAACCACCGACCTCGCTTCCGATGCTTTCAGGCCGGACGCTCACTTTCAGCACCTCATCAACGTGATCCCGTCCTGGCTGCATCAGGCAACGCCCCAACGTCGTGAGGCACTGCGCAATAGCAGGCCAGGCATGCCGTCCGGACTCAAGGACGCGCCGCCCCATCAGCATGCGCAATTGGGCAAACTCATCGCCAGACAGGTGACCAGCCAGAATCAGGTCGATCAGATGATGGCAAAACTGCAGAGCCCTGCCGAGTTCGCCCAATCGTTGCTCGAACCGGCACTCAAGACTCGGTTCGGCCTGAAACTGGACGCTCACAAAACCTTCCTTCACCTGTACATCCCGGATCACATCCCATGGCTACGGTTGAAGTCCGGGGCTGCGCGCATCTGGACGGTGTCGCTGGTCGATGCCGCGCTGCACAACTTTGAAAGCGGCGAAACCAAAGCAGACGCCTTCGAGCCGGCCTCGACTTACATCACGCCTCCCTCGGCCAGCGGGCAATTCGATACAGTGCCGCAGATTCTGGACAAGATGCCCATCACGGCATTCACAAGTCTCTGCCGCGAGCTGGATATTGGCCAGCGCTATAAAGAGTATCTGGAGGACAATCTTGGCATCAGCAATCCGGTGGCCGCGGCCTTACTGAAGTCGAAAATCCACGACAGCCAGAAAGCCGCACTGACCGCAGCCCTGCACATGGCGCACATGCAAAAACTGCTGGGCAGTGACGTGCACCGACTGATACTTGGCCTGATCGACAACCTGCCGAATTTGCGATTGCGCGGTCAATCCTGGGGCTACCATGAATTGACCGTCATGAACGTCCCCCTGACTGGCATCGTGATGTTTTCACCGGACCTGGAGCGGGCGACGGAAGTGGCCAGGGTGGTGGCCTACATTCCTGACGACCCCGAACATCCGATCAAGGAATACCCGTCGTCCGCTGCATTCGCAGAGGACCTTGGCCGGCGTTTGCGTACACCTGAATACCAACAGTTCATCAGTCGCTTCATCAATCATGAGGACCTTGGTCGCTTCTTCGCACAGTTGAACAACGAGCTTTCGTCCATTACCTGGCAGCCTGTTCCGCCGGGCGATCCACGGCCGACCTGGAGGGAACAGCCCAACGAACGTCCCGATCTGCGCATTGTGGCAACGCCGGTCAAAGGCCAATTACTGACCCACTTCTTTCAAAGCAGGCTTAACAAGATCCTCAACGATGCGCGCGTCATTGCGGTGTCCACCGCAACTGTCGACCAAAAAGCCCGTTGGGCGTTGTGGGATTCCTTCACGGAAGTCGCCTCGTTCGTGTTGAACATCGCCGCCTTCATTGCACTGCCATTCGTGCCATTCCTCGGAGAACTGATGCTGGGCTATATGGCTTATCAGCTACTCGACGAAACCTTCGAAAGCTTAGTCGATTGGGCCGAGGGCCACGCCACCGAGGCCTTCGCGCATTTCATGGGGGCGGTTGAATCTGCTGTGCAACTCGGCACCTTTGCAGTGGGTGGCGTAGTCGCGGCGGGAGAGTTCCGCGCCATCCTGCCCAAGGAAGTTGTGCAGTTCATCGATCGGTTCAATTCGGTGAAGCGACCCAATGGCGATACCCGCTACTGGAAACCCGATCTGACTGCCTACGAGCAGCCCACCTCGCTCCCGGCTGGCTCGAAACCGGATTCACTCGGGCTGCACCGGCATCAAGGCAAAACCCTGTTGCCACTGGAAGGCAAACACTACGCCGTCAGCGAGGACTCTGTGACCGGCGAGCATCGCATCGACCATCCCTCTCTTTCTGAAGCCTACAAGCCTCAGCTCAAACATAACCGCGCCGGCGCCTGGCAAACCGAGCTCGACCAACCGCTGACCTGGGACCATCCCACCGTATTGCGACGAATCGGACCAGACATGCAGCGCTTTTCCGAAAGCGAGCGCGAACGAATCCTCGCCATCAGCGGTTGCCGCGAAGATGTCCTGCGCAAGATGCATGTAAATGGCGGACAAATACCGCCGCTGTTGGCCGACACGCTGATACGCTTCAAGATCGACCAAGACATTCAAACGTTTATTCAGCAAATCGGCAGCGAGACGCCGGAAAATTACCTCAAGGCCGATCCGCTGTTGCAACTGGAGCTGCTCAACGAAAACGGCTATTGGCCGCCAAATAAAGGGCTGCGATTGACCGATGGATCAGCACAAACACTTTGGCAAAGTCCCGCCCCCGATGTGCCGGTTCAACAAATCGATGTCACCAGACTCAGCAACGGCGACCTGCTCAAAACCTTTCTGCTGGCCCTCTCGGATACCGAAATAAAAACCCTGATGGGCGAAGAGTTTGGCCTGCCTTCCCCTCACATCGAAAGCCGCACGCGCAGCTTGCGCCGGACACTGGAAAACATTGCCGAACGCAAGCGACAAACCCTGTTCGAGCAGCGTTATCGCAAACTCGAGCGCGGCGCACCTCCCGCGGTGCAAACCCTCATGGACGCCGAACCGGGCTTACCCATCAGCGTCGCAGAAGCACTTATGAGTACTGCGAGCGATCCAGAATTGCTACAGCTCAAACACGGAACCGTTTCCCCGCGCCTGACAGACCTCAGCCAGGAAGCCGTATTGCAAGTGCGCGTCTCCCGCGCCTACGAAGGGCTTGAGTTGCCGTCGACCACAGCCAATCTCGACTCGGATCGATTGGCCCTGCACACCCTGGAAAATTTGCCGGGCTGGACAGGACAGATGCGCCTGGAAATCCGCCACTATTCCGTTGAAGGTCGCCTGCTCGACAGCCTTGGCAGTGCGGACGCTCCGATCCGCAAGGTCCTTGTCCTCACCGAAGCGGGCGCTTACCAACCTTTCGATAGCTCCGGCGAAGCGCTCAGCGGTTCGTCCTCGTTTCACGACAGTCTTTTGCAAGCAGTGCCGGACAGTGAGCGAGCTGCACTGAACATGCATATCGGCGAAGGCGAACGCCTTAAACAATTGATTCGCCAACACACGTTGAGCCGCAATGCCTTGCGCAATTTGCTGGCTGCACAGCCCATTTACAAACCTGCCTACGATCCAACAGTGATGCGCCTGCTGGGCGGTGGTGATGGCTATCGTCTGATGCCGAAGAACACACCAACCTTGCAAGCCCGTGCTCAAACCCTGTTTCCGCATCTATCGGCCGAGGAGCTGGAAGCCTTCGTCCTGCGCCTGCAACAACACCCAAGCGGACCACGGGCAGAGTTGAGTCGGCTTATCACTGACCACCAGCGACTTGTCGAGACACTGTCGCCTTGGACCGAAGAAATCCCGTTGCTCATTCCTGAATATCACATCAGGCTCACCCCGGAGCAATTGGCCCTCCAAAAGCAAACCCGCCAGCAATTCATGATCGATTTGCTGGACTGCTGGCGACAGCAATGGACCCTTCCCGAGTCCATTCGGGATACGCTAAATTTCAGCTTCTTCCGCCCGATTATCGGCGAGCTGCCTTTGCTAAGCGCCGACTTCGGTGCGGTCACCATGGTGACGCTGGATGGCAGCAACGCCACGCGTGGCATACATGAGTTCATGCGCAATTTTTCCGGTTTGCGCACCCTCACGTTACGCAACTTCAACCTTGCCCGACTTCCCGACTTGCTCCAGTCACCGCAACTGAAGTCTTTGGTACTCAGCGATTGTTCGATCGTCCTCAGCCCCGAAGACCAAACCACACTCGCAGGACTTCACGAGCTGACGATACTGGATCTGTACAAGAATCCGCTGGGACGGGTACCAAATGTAGACAGCATGCCCAACCTGAACTACATCGACTTGTCGCATACGGGCATTACCGGTCTGCCACACGGTTTGCTAACGCGTCCGCGCCTGCGTACAGCCCTGCTTAATGACAACCTGATTGAGGAATTGCCCTCAGCGCTGTTCACCCTGCAACGCAGCACTCAAGAAGGCATCGACCTGGGCAATAACCCTCTCGTAGCAGCCAGCCGAGAACGCCTCAAGCAACACTTCCAAAACACCCATCAGGACTTCGGGATCTTCGCAGTTGAATCCGACATACGTCGCGTTCAGGCGCTGTACCCAATGATGGATCAAGAGGTCGCGAGCAGATTCGTGCACCTGCTACCCGGTACGCTGGTCGAAGGTCGAGTCGTACTGAGTCGCCTGGAAACCGAACTCGCAACCCTCGAAAACGAGCTGTCTGCCTGGACTGCCAACATCCCGGCCGTACACCCGCACACCAACCAACCGTTCGATGCCCAGCAGTTGCTGTTTGAGCACTCGACCCGGGACGAATTCAAACAGCTTGTATTGCGCTGCTGGCGTCGAGAAAGCGAACTGAATGACTTCTACGACTTGATGCAACCGACGTTTGATTTGAGCCTGGACACCTTGATTACCGGTGACCTGCCAACCCTGAGCGCAGATTTCAGCCACGTTTCGATGGTTTACATGAACAGCGAATCCGGCCTGACTACTGGCGTTACAAGATTTCTGGAGCGCTTTCCTAAACTCCAGACCATCAGCCTATGCGACTTCCGCCTGGGTGATTTGCCGGAGTCGATTTTCCGCATGGACGAGCTGACCTCAGTCAATTTTCCCGAGTGCAATATCACCCTGACCCCGCAGTCCGTCTCGGGCCTGGCTGAGATGACGCGCCTGAACTTCCTGGACTTGAGCAATAACCCGTTGGGGCTTGCACCCGATGTCAGCCAGATGAGCGATCTGGCGACATTGCAGCTGACAAACTGCGGCCTCACCGAATTGCCTTCCGGGTTATTGCAACTCAAGAGTCTGGATACCGCGGATCTCAGCAGTAACGCGATTACCCGGATACCCAGCGACATTCTGGAATTACCGATGGAAATCGCCGAGAGCATCGAACTTCGGGACAATCCGTTTTCCGAAGAAAGCCTGCAAATCCTGCTCGAATATTTCAGGCTGACCAACATCGATTTCGGTGTTCAGGCCGTGATTGAACGAGCAGAAATGGAGGTGTCGACTTCCGAGGATTCAGCCCCGGAAGATTGATCAAGCTCAGGTGTGGATCAACCGCGCTCCGGCGGCACAGATGACAACTCGAAGGGACTGCTGCTGCGCCGCTGGTTGCGATCTTCCCGCGGCGTGGCGCCGAAGAAGTTGCGGTAGGCGCTGGAGAAATGCGGCCCGGAGGAGAAGCCGCACGACAGGCCGATCTGGATGATCGACTTGCTGGTTTGCATCAACATTTGCCGGGCCTTGTTCAGGCGCAGCTCCAGGTAGTACTGGCTAGGCACGCGGTTGAGGTATTGCTTGAAGATCCGCTCCAGCTGCCGACGGGACACGCACACGTGCTGGGCGATTTCGTCAGTGGTCAGCGGCTCTTCGATATTGGCTTCCATCAGCAGCACCGCTTGGGTGAGCTTCGGATGGCTGGATCCGAGACGGTTTTGTAACGGGATGCGCTGGCGTTCGCCACCCTCGCGGATGCGTTCGACCACCAGTTCTTCAGAGACCGCGCCGGCCAGTTCTGCACCGTGATCGCGGGCCAAAACGGCCAACAGCAAATCGAGCACCGACATGCCGCCGCACGCGGTCAGGCGATCGCGATCCCAGTCGAACAGGTGGCTGGTAGCAATCACTTTCGGGAAGCGTTCGGCGAAATCGTCCTGCCAGCGCCAGTGCACGGCAGCACGATAACCGTCGAGTAAACCGAGTTGCGCCAACGGGTAGACACCGGCCGACAAACCGCCGATCACGCATCCGGCACGCACCAGTTGCTTGAGCGCACTGCTGAGCGCCGGCGCCAACGCGGTCGGTGGCTCGTCGGCGAGCAGGAACAGTTTCTGGAAGTTTTCGAGCTTGCCGGTCCAGGGTTCACCGGGCAATTGCCAGCTGCTTTCGCCCGGCGCTTCGGCCTGCAAGAACGACAGTTCGTAGACCACGTCCGGATGCACACGCTGGGCAACGCGCAAGGCCTCCTCAGCCAGCGCAAGCGTCAGTGCTTTGGTGCTGGGCCAAATCAGGAAACCAATTCGATGGGCAGTCATGGTGAGCAATCCGAAGCGAAGAACAGTGATGAAGGCATGGGCCAATGCTAGCCCGTAAATGAACGCAAATCTTCAAACCAGCACCGAACAAACCTGTAGGAGCCGGCTTGCTGGCGATAGCGGACTGTCTGTGCCAGATATGCAAGCTGACCCACTGCTATCGCCAGCAAGCCGGCTCCTACAGAGGATCGGGCCAGCTTCTAAATCGCGAAGCATGCACTATCCCGGTGCACAACGGCAGCCTTGATTACTTCAGGCTGCCCGAAAGGAATTGCTGCAGACGCTCGGATTGCGGGTTCACCAGCACTTCGCGCGGGTTGCCGCTTTCTTCGACGACACCCTTATGCAGGAACACCAACTGGTTCGACACTTCACGGGCGAAACCCATTTCGTGGGTTACCACGACCATGGTCCGGCCTTCCTGGGCCAGGGCCTGCATCACTTTCAGCACGTCGCCGACCAGCTCTGGGTCGAGGGCCGAGGTCGGTTCGTCGAACAGCATCACTTCCGGTTCCATCGCCAGCGCACGGGCAATCGCCACGCGTTGTTGTTCGCCGCCGGACATGTGGCCCGGATAAGCATCTTTACGATGGGCCACGCCGACCTTGTTCAGGTAGTGCTCGGCCTTTTCACGGGCCTCGGCCTTGGATACGCCCAGCACGTGGACCGGCGCTTCCATGATGTTTTCCAGCGCGGTCATGTGCGACCACAGGTTGAAATGCTGGAACACCATCGACAGGCGCGAACGCATGCGTTGCAACTGTTTCGGATCGGCGGCCTTCATGCCGCCGTCCTTGTTCGCCACCAGCTTCAGCTCTTCATTGTTGAGCAGGATCCTGCCCGCGTGCGGCTGCTCCAGCAGGTTGATGCAGCGCAGGAAGGTACTTTTGCCGGAGCCACTGGAGCCGATGATGCTGATCACATCGCCAGCCGCCGCTTTCAGGGACACACCCTTGAGCACTTCGTGACTGCCATAGCGTTTATGCAGGTCTTGGACTTCAAGTTTGTACATGCGGTCGGTTCTCACAAAAACAGTCAGTCAGTCGTTGAGCAAGCGCCCGTGACGCAGCGCTTCGCGCCCCGCCACCTTGGCCAGCCAGAAACCGGGTTGGGCATAACGCAGCCGCTCAATGGCAAACAGCACCCCGGACGTACCAGCACACACCGTGCTGACCCGATCCGACAACGGATCGATCACTTCAAAAATCTCGTCTCCGGCTTCAACCCATTCGCCGGGTTGACGCAGAAAACTCACCACACCGGGATGCGGCGCGAACAGCAATTCGGTGCCTTCGAACGGCAGGCCTTCGCACGCTTCCTGCGCAGGTTTTGGCCAGTCGCCATTGATCAGTCCTTGCTCGGCGAGGAACGCCAGAATGCCCTCGGCGTACGCCTCGGTCTCAGCACGACCGGTATCGGCCTGACCACCCAATTCAAGGGTAGTCGCCAGGCAAGCCAGCGAAATCTGCGCGTCCGGGAACAGACGCGACAAGCGCAACCACGGCAGCGAACAGGCTTCGTCGAACGAACTGCCGCCGGAATCTTCAGCCAGCAAACCGACCCGCACATTCAAGTGCGCAGCCAGCGAACGCCATTGCGGCCAGTGCTGCGGCAAGGCGTACATGTGCAGCGCCGCTTCGGCATCGCAATGCAGGTCCAGCACCACGTCGGCGGTGCAGGCATGGCTGAGCAAAATGCGCTGCATGCCCTGTAACTGGCTGCTGGCCGGTGGCAATGCAGCCAGATGATCAGCCATCGCCTGACGGATCAGGCGAATATTGGCGTGCGGATCATCACCGAGATGGCCATCGAGTGCTGCGGCGACAGGCGCGCTCAGCTCGACGAAATCGCGGTTGAAGTTCTTGCCACTGCCCGCCTCGAAACGTCCTTGATGGTTGCCTTGCAGCAGTTGACCGAGGCCCAGTGGATTAGCTACCGGAACCAGTTCGATCACACCGTTGAGCAAGCCTTGGGCTTCGAGTTCGGCCAAGCGCTTTTTCAGCGCCCAAGCGGTGCGCATCCCCGGCAATTCATCGGCGTGCAGGCTGGCCTGGATATAAGCCTTACGCTCGCCACTGCCGAAGCGGAACACCGAAATCTGCCGTTCGCTGCCCAGGTGGCTCCATGGCAATGAATGATCGATGCGTTCCATATCAGTGCTTCCGCGGGGCCAGGTAGCCCAGCCAGCGGCGCTCGGCCAGTTTGAACAGCTTCACCAGAATGAAGGTCAGGCACAGGTAGAACACGCCGGCGGTGATATAGGCCTCGAACGGCAGGTAGAACTGGGCGTTGACCGTGCGCGCGGCACCGGTGATGTCGATCAGCGTCACGATGGACGCCAGGCTGGTGGTCTGCAGCATCATGATCACTTCGTTGCTGTACTGCGGCAGCGCGCGGCGCAGGGCTGATGGCAGCAAGATGCGCTTGTACATCTTGAAGCGCGACATGCCCATGGCCTTGGCCGCTTCAATCTCACCGTTCGGCGTGGCGCGCAGGCTGCCGGCGATGATTTCGGCGGTGTAGGCGCTGGTGTTGATCGCGAACGCCAGGCACGCGCAGAACGTTGCGCTGGACAGCCACGGCCAGAGGAAGCTTTCGCGTACCGCTTCGAACTGCGCCAGACCGTAGTAGATCAGGAACAGCTGCACCAGCATCGGCGTGCCACGAATCACGTAGGTGTAGAGCCAGGCGGTCATGTTGACCACGGCGTTTTTCGAGACGCGCATCAGGCCCAGCGGCAACGCACACAGCAGGCCGAAGAACAGCGACAGCGCGAGCAATTTGAGGGTGGTCAGCAGGCCGCCGAAGTACAGCGGCAAGGCCTCCCAGATGACGTTGTAGTCGAAGATCATAGATCAGCCGCCCTTACGCCTACCGAGTAGCGCTTCTCAAGGTGACGCAATGCCAGCAACGACACACTGGTGATCACCAGATACATCGCCGCCACTGCGAGGAAGAAGGTGAAAGGTTCGCGGGTAGCGTCTGCCGCCTGCTTGGCCTTGAACATCATGTCTTGCAGACCCACCACCGAAATCAGCGCGGTGGCCTTGGTCAATACCAGCCAGTTGTTGGTGAAACCCGGAATCGCCAGACGAATCATCTGCGGCACCAACACCCGGAAGAACACCTGAAAACTGCTCATGCCGTAAGCCATGCCGGCTTCAGCCTGACCTTTCGGGATCGCCATGAACGCGCCACGGAAGGTTTCCGACAGGTACGCACCGAAGATGAAGCCCAAAGTGCCGATACCGGCGGCCAGCGGGTTGAGGTCGATGTAGTCGTCGTAACCGAGTATCGGTGCGACGCGGTTGAGCAGGTCCTGACCGCCGTAGAAAATCAACAGGATCAGCACCAGGTCGGGAATCCCGCGAATCACGGTGGAGTACAGGTCGCCCAGCCAGGCCAGCCAGCGCACCGGCGACAGACGCAGCGCCACGCCGATCAGGCCCAGGACAATGGCCAGCGCCATGGACGACAAGGCGAGCTGAAGCGTCAGCCAAGCGCCATCGAGGATGACAGCCCCGTAGCCTTTCAACATGATTCAGGTCCTCGAAAGTTAGGATGAAAAAATGGCGCAAACCTCAGAGATCCTGTTGCTTGCGCCATTTCGGACTTGTCGTTGCGACGTATTTACTTGCCGTAAATGTCGAAGTCGAAGTACTTGTCCTGGATTTGCTTGTACTTACCGTTCTCGCGGATGGCAGCGATCGCGGTGTTGATCTTGTCTTTCAGCGCGTCACCCTTGCGAACCGCGATACCCACGCCGTCGCCGAAGTATTTGACGTCGGTGAATGCCGGGCCAACGAAGGCGAAGCCTTTGCCGGCGTCGGTTTTCAGGAAGCCGTCATTCAACAGGGTAGCGTCTGCCACGGTGCCGTCGAGGCGACCGGCGGAGACGTCGAGGTAGATTTCGTTCTGCGAACCGTACGGTTTGATCTCGGCACCCAGCGGGGCCAGGACTTCGCGGGCGAACCGCTCGTGGATCGAACCACGCTGCACGCCGATGTTCTTGCCCTTGAGCTCGGTCAGGCCTTCGCTGACCTGAGTGCCTTCCTTCATGACGAGGCGGGCCGGGGTGTTGTAGTACTTGTTGGTGAAGTCCACGGATTTCTTGCGGTCTTCAGTGATCGACATGGACGACAGGATCGCGTCGATCTTGCGCACTTTGAGTGCCGGGATCAGGCCGTCGAATTCTTGCTCGACCCACACGCACTTGACCTTCATCTCTTCGCACAGGGCGTTGCCGATGTCGTAGTCGAAACCAACGATGCTGCCGTCCGGCGCTTTGGACGCGAACGGAGGGTAAGCCGCCTCGATACCAATTTTCAGAGGCTTTTCATCGGCGAAGGTTGGCAGGGACAGCACGGACAGTGCCAGGGCGCCAAGCAGCACGAGTTTCTTCATCTTGGGACTCCATCGGTAAAGGGCTGAAACGGCAGAGTGAGCGATAGCCCAATATGCGAATGAGTGGAACCGGAAAGCGTTGCTGCGTCCTACATTGCGCGTGCGCATTTTCAACACAGGCAACGACGAGCGAGTGATCGGCATTCTAACGACAGGCCCGAAGCCGATATTTCTTCAATGCGACAACTAGTTACAGATGCACCGAGAAAGCCGTTTGGGCACGTTGACAGCCCTGCAAAATAATGCAAAGGCAAAAGACAGTGAACCGATCTTAGCTGCAAATTGCGGGCCTATTATTGGCAAAGCCTTCTAATCCGGCAAGCGCAGCGTTGGGTCTTATTTTTCGCGGATGGTCTTGAGGCCCTGAATCGGTGCTTTGCGTTTCCCTATGCCCCGGATCGATGCGATGCGGTTACACATTCAGTAACTTGAAAGATCGTGGGTAACAGTAGGAACGTTCCGAGAGTGGAGGCCGATAATTATTGGCCGGTGCTTAAGTGGTGTCTGATACACCGCTATCGCGGGCAAGCCCGCTCCCACAATTTTTTGTGGCGTAACTCAGATCGCGCGCACACCGAAAATCCTTGTAGGAGCTGGCTTGCCAGCGATGAGGCCATCCCAGCCAACACAAGACCCTCAGTCACAAAAAAGCCCCGCCAGGCTCAACACCTGACGGGGCTTTCTGTGACTCAGAGTCGGCGCTTACGCCACATTCATCGTCTTGTGCGTATCAATCAAATGCTGCACCACACCCGGATCGGCCAAGGTGGAGATATCACCCAACCCATCGTACTCGGCTGTAGCAATCTTGCGCAGGATACGGCGCATGATCTTGCCCGAACGGGTTTTCGGCAGGCCCGGCGCCCACTGAATCACATCCGGCGAGGCAATCGGACCAATCTCCTTGCGCACCCAGTTTTTCAGTTCCAGGCGCAGTTGCTCGCTCGGCTCTTCACCGTTTTTCAGCGTGACGTAGACATAGATGCCCTGCCCCTTGATGTCATGCGGCACACCGACCACCGCTGCTTCGGCGACTTTCGGGTGGGCGACCATCGCGCTTTCGATCTCGGCAGTACCCATGCGGTGGCCGGACACGTTGAGCACGTCGTCCACGCGACCGGTGATCCAGTAGTAACCATCGGCGTCGCGACGCGCGCCGTCACCGGTGAAGTACATGCCACGAAAGGTCTTGAAGTAGGTGTCGACGAAGCGGTCGTGGTCGCCGTACAGGGTACGTGCCTGGCCTGGCCACGAATCGAGAATCACCAGGTTGCCCTCGGCCTCGCCCTCGATGATGTTGCCCAGGTTGTCTACCAACGCTGGCACCACGCCGAAGAACGGACGGGCGGCAGAACCCGGCTTGAGCGCGTGAGCGCCCGGCAGAGGGCTCATCATGTTGCCGCCGGTTTCGGTCTGCCACCAGGTATCGACGATCGGGCAACGGGACTTGCCGACATTCTTGTAGTACCAATCCCACGCTTCCGGGTTGATCGGTTCGCCGACCGAACCGAGCAAGCGCAGGCTGCTGCCATCAGCGCCTTCAACAGCGGCAGTGCCCGCCGCCATCATCGCGCGGATCGCGGTTGGTGCGGTGTAGAGGATGTTGACCTTGTGCTTGTCGACGATCTTCGCCACACGGGTGATGTCCGGGTAGTTCGGCACGCCTTCGAACAGCAGCGTTGTCGCACCGTTCGCCAGAGGGCCGTAGACGATGTAGCTATGGCCGGTGACCCAGCCGACGTCGGCGGTGCACCAGTAGATTTCGCCGGGACGGTAGTCAAACACGCGCTCGTGGGTCATGGCCGCGTACAACAGGTAGCCGCCAGTGGTGTGTTGCACGCCCTTCGGCTTGCCGGTGGAGCCCGAGGTGTAAAGGATGAACAGTGCTTCTTCAGCGCCCATCTCTTTCGGCGCACACACGGTGCCCGCCACTTTCATCAGGTCCTCGAACCAGATGTCGCGATGCTGGTTCCACTTGATGTCGCCACCTGTGCGCTTGCACACGATGACTTTCTGGATGCTGCTGGTTTCCGGGTTGGTCAGGGCGTCGTCGACGTTGGCCTTGAGCGGGATCTTTTTGCCGGCACGAACGCCTTCATCGGCGGTAATCACCACTTTCGACTTGCAGTCGATGATGCGGCCAGCCAAGGCTTCTGGCGAGAAACCGCCGAACACCACCGAGTGAATCGCGCCGATCCGGGTACAGGCCAGCATAGCGACCACGGCTTCGGGGATCATCGGCATATAGATAGTTACTACGTCGCCGCGATGCACATCCTGGCCACGCAGGGCGTTAGCGAACTTGCAGACTTGTTCGTGCAACTCGCGGTAGGTGATGTTGCGGCTTTCGGCAGGGTCGTCGCCTTCCCAGATGATCGCGACTTGATCGCCGCGCTCGGCCAGATGACGATCGAGGCAGTTGTAGGAAACGTTCAGGGTGCCGTCGGCGAACCATTTGATGTCGACATGGTGATCGTCGAAGGAAGTCTGCTTCACCGTGGTGAAAGGCTTGATCCAGTCGAGGCGCTTGGCTTGCTCGCGCCAGAAGCCGTCCGGGTTGACGACCGACTGCTGGTACATGGCCTTGTAGGTCGCCTCGTCAGTCAGCGTATTGGCCAGAACCTCGGGACGAACGGGATACAGGGAAGCCGCACTCATCTTTCTTACCTCGGTGGAATAGTTGTTTTTGTATGACCACGTTGTAGCCGTGCTGGGCCAATAGAACCATTCGACGATGGTAGTAACAAGGCCCTACAAGTGTCGTGGATAAGTAATCCAGCGATTTCCTGTCGCCCCACACCCCGTAGGATCTGGCTTGCCAGCGATGACGCCCCACCCGACGCAGCGCGTCGCCAATATCGCCAGCTAGCCGACTCCTACAAGTGGTTTTCAATGATTGTTACGAAAACTGTCAAAGGTGTTTATCAAAAGCACGCCTATATGAATGTAACCCCCACGCCTAAAATTCGCTCCGCCAACCCGGCAACCTGAGTTAACCAAGTTACAGCCCCCACGAAGGCAGTTAACCCAAATCCAAGTAGTTAGATCCACACGCAACCCCACAAAGGTTGCGTGACCCCATTCGACCTAAAAAAGGTAAATTTCAGATGAAAGCTTTATTGGTTCTGGCCCTCAGCAGTCTGTGCGCAACCGCCATGGCAGACGAGGTTCAGACTGATGTCGCGCAGCAACAACCGGCTATCGAGGAATACACTTACTCGATGCACCTGGACATCGCCAAAGTTATCGCCCTGAGCGAAGTTCCCAATGTCTGTGAAGTTGTCCCGGCGAAAATGGAATACGACGACTCTAAAGGTCAGCGGCATATCCTGCGTTACAGCGTCATGGGCAACGGCTGCTCCAGCGACTGATGGTGACTGCACCGAATCGGATCAATTCAGCGGATGGCTGAAGGTCGATTCCAGCCCGATTCCGGTCGGGCTCAGTTGTGTCTTGAGTCGTCGAAAAGCGTTCCGAAACACAAGATGTAGTGAAAAAAGCCTTTTTTTGATTGTTTTTTGAGCAAAACCGATTTCAAGCATTTTTTGCGAAAAAAAATCTGCACCCGCCAAAGCCCTGTAAACCCTCGCTCCGACCGAAAAACCTGCCCTTTCGACCGCCCCATGCGCGGATTCGCCCCACCACGCCCGTGAAAATTTCCCTATAATGCCGCCTTAAACGGGCCTGCAATATCCCCTTACAGGGATGAATAGCCAGTCTGAAGCCCCGCAGCAGCATTCGATGCTGATTGCGCCCATCAGAGGCTCTCGGAACCCCGTACAAAATTCTGTTTTATTGCCTGCCTTGGCTGGTGCAAAAAACGATTCCTTTAGATCCAACGCGGCCAGTACAGCCGTGTGAAATACCAACCAATCAATTTCACACGGGCAATCTGGCCCTCACGCAGGAGACGACACGTCATGCTGAGCTGGGACGAATTCGACAAAGAAGACACGGAAGTAGCAGTCAAGAGCGCTAACGCTGGCCACGCCACCGAAGCCAACATGGACCGTCTCGACAGCGCTGGCGGTGCCGCCGCCCTCGAAGCCCGCGCCGTAACCGCCGCTGACTCCGCTGCCGTTGCCCGCGCCAAAGCTGCCCTGGATTCCCTCGACGTCGCCGAAGGCCTCGCCGAACTCGAAGGCGCCTCCGCCCGTGTCGCCGTTGACGAAAAGCGCATGATCAACTGCCGCGCCGACCTCAACCAACTCGTACCCTTCAAGTACGACTGGGCCTGGCAGAAGTACCTGGACGGTTGCGCAAACCACTGGATGCCGCAAGAAGTCAACATGACCGCCGACATCGCCCTCTGGAAAAACCCGGAAGGCCTGACCGACGACGAGCGCCGCATCGTAATGCGCAACCTCGGCTTCTTCTCCACCGCCGACTCCCTGGTTGCCAACAACCTGGTCTTGGCCGTGTACCGCCTGATCACCAACCCGGAATGCCGCCAGTACATCCTGCGCCAAGCGTTCGAAGAGGCGATCCACACCCACGCCTACCAGTACTGCATCGAATCGCTGGCCATGGATGAAGGCGAGATCTTCAACATGTACCACGAGATCCCATCGGTCGCGAAAAAAGCCACCTGGGGCCTGAAATACACCCGCTCGATCTCCGATCCGAAGTTCGAAACCGGCACCGTCGAAACCGACAAAGAACTGCTGCGCAACCTGATCGCCTACTACTGCGTTCTGGAAGGCATCTTCTTCTACTGCGGCTTCACCCAAATCCTCTCCATGGGCCGCCGCAACAAAATGACCGGCGTCGCCGAGCAGTTCCAATACATCCTGCGCGACGAATCCATGCACCTGAACTTCGGCATCGACGTGATCAACCAGATCAAAATCGAAAACCCGCACCTGTGGGATGCCGAGATGAAGGAAGAAGCGACCCAGATGATTCTGCAGGGTACTCAGCTGGAGATCGAATACGCACGTGACACCATGCCTCGCGGCGTACTGGGCATGAACGCGGCGATGATGGAGGACTACCTCAAGTTCATCGCTAACCGTCGTTTGAGCCAGATTGGTCTGAAGGAAGAGTATCCAGGGACGACTAACCCGTTCCCTTGGATGAGCGAGATTATGGACTTGAAGAAGGAGAAGAACTTCTTTGAGACTCGGGTTATTGAGTATCAGACTGGTGGGGCTTTGAGCTGGGATTGATCCTTGGATTTGCTAGTGACTCGCTAGTAAAAATTTAAGTAGCAAAACTAAAAAACCCCGACCTATCGGGGTTTTTTAGTTTCAGTCGCTAACTCTCAAACAATTTAGACGCAGCTCTCTTCGCCCTTCGCCTCTTCAGCAAAACGCAGGTCGTAATCCCTTACCTTGTCGAATAGGATGCCAAACACAACCTTCGATATCTTTGACGCCAATAATGGTGGCACTGCATTCCCAACTTGGTGAAACTGATCGGTTCTGCTGCCTTGGAAGAAATAATTGTCTGGAAATGTCTGGATACGAGCGGCCTCCCTAACAGACAAACTCCTGCACTGAGTCGGATCGTAATGAATGAAATAGTGCCCATCTTTGGAAATATGGCTTGTAATGGTCGTAGCGTACCTATCCTCGACTTGCACTCTAAATCGATCGCTAAACTTCCCTGTTTTCCAGTTCTTATGATCAGGCGCCAGCCCCTCTAAGAAGAATCCATCATGACCTTTAGGCGAAGTACCCCGAAGTTTGGCGTAGACCGCAGCAAATAGATATCTACGCAGATCTGTCGGCATATGCCCACGAGACTCGTGATTTAGCCAATAGCCTAAATTTTTATCTAAATACCATTCATCCAAGCTCGGATTATCGGTCGAGCCATCATCCCTCGAATCTTTTCTTTTTACCCTTTTCCCACCAGGGCTTACCGGCACGTTCGGCCCCTCGAAGGTCCTAGTCAGGTCTTGAAGCGCCCCCCAGAGCTTTACGTCAACAGGATTAGTCTGGCTCTTAAGATAATTCAACTGCTCCGTTACGACATCAACCCACCCTGCTTGACTATCTGCTGTTTTTGAAAGACCACTGCGAAGCCTAGGCAGATTGCTCAGCACTTGCCCTACAGAAACTTGCGACTCTTTCTTCTTTCCACAAGCCAGTTTTACCCAGTCATTCGAAGCCGGAAGACTATCTGTAGCAACACCTAAAAGGATTACTCGATGCCTCGCTTGGGGAATACCGTAATCCTCTGCCCTGATAATAAAGGTTCTTGGATCAATTTTTTCCACATCCTCTCCAGGCCCAAAGGAGCTACCGGTCACCAATGAGTAGATACGGTACTTTTTACTCACTCCTTCTAAGTGAAGTGCTTGGCCGGGGTCTGAAAGGTCCTTCAAAATATTCGAAAATATCCGCTCATTGTTAACCTTAGAAGAGAGAATTCCCTTTACATTTTCCATAACGAACATCGTGGGCTGTCTATCCCGAATGATTCGCAGGTATTCCTTGTACAAAAAATGTCGCTGGTCTTCCTCTGCCTTGTAGTCGACCTTGGACTGATTTCGCGCTCGCCCCACAATCGAGTAGGCCTGGCAGGGAGGCCCGCCGATCAAAACCCATGGCCGCTTATGTTTCAGCTTGGCGTCCAGAACGTCATCTAGAGTTGTATTACCCTCTCTGCTTCCCAGAGTAATGCATTGGGCTTCCTCTCCAGCTAAGTCCCAAAAGTGCTCTGTATCGACAGTTGGCTTGAAAGTCTCGGGGGCCATTGGATCATTGCAGAAATTGTAATATTCAAAAAGGAGGTCGGGCCTTCGAGCTTTAAGCAGTCGGTAGAAAGCTCGTAATCGAAGGGTTTGCCAAGCTTTTGGGTCTTTTTCCGCAGAAATAACGATCTCGAAGCGTTTGCCTTCACCCAAGGAAGTAAAACCTTCGCCAAGCCCTCCGGGGCCGGCAAAGAGGTCTACGACTTGAATTGGCTCATTGAGACATCCGATAGTTTCCGGAGTCTCGTCTTCTGGAAGATTCAAATTTATCTGGGAGTCATTCATGGACATAGTCAGCAAAGAAGTCAGGTCTCGCATGATGGCTGGCATCCGTGGTAGCAATACTACGCCAGAAAAAATAGTCCGGCGCATGCTGCATCGGCATGGCTTCAGGTATCGCTTACACCAACGGAATCTACCCGGAAGGCCCGATCTGGTGCTCTCGCGCTATCGGGTCTGCATTTTTGTTCACGGTTGCTTCTGGCACAGGCACCCCGGCTGCCGGTATGCAACCACCCCGAGAACCAATGACGAATTCTGGCGAACAAAATTTGACCAGAACGTCGCCCGGGATACCAAGAACAAAGAGAGCCTACTGGCATCAGGGTGGCGCGTTTTCGAACTGTGGGAATGCGGCATACGTGGCCCAGAAACCGAAATGATCTGGATTCTGGATGCGATCAGAGATTGTAATCAAAAAACCGTCTCTTGGCCTGA
Organism: Pseudomonas sp. MYb327; assembly: GCF_040438925.1. Lineage (NCBI taxonomy): Bacteria > Pseudomonadati > Pseudomonadota > Gammaproteobacteria > Pseudomonadales > Pseudomonadaceae > Pseudomonas > Pseudomonas sp. MYb327. Next base: position 391,364 of record NZ_CP159258.1, on the reverse strand, counting down.
CCTCTTTATGGGAAAGGCCTCTGAATCTCTCCACGTAGACGAGCCAGACTGACAAAACGCTCACATACAGACACCTGACTAGCTCCGACTTCCCCCCCTTAAGCACCCGCCCCCGCAACCGCCCCTAACTGGGCGAATGCCGGCAGACCGCAAAAAAAACTTGACGAAAACTCAAATATTTCCTAAATATTTGACATAGATTGTAGAAATATCTGATTGTCCTGTAGGAAATGTGAGGAACAAATGTCAGAAAAAAGAGAAAAATTTGTAAGGCTTGCAGAGCAACGCGTAAATCGTGCGCTCAACGATGTCCGTCTGATCGGAAACCTTTCAAATAGAAGTGCATACAGTTTTACAGATGAAGACATCAAAAAGATCTTCAAGACTCTACAGAAAGAGCTTGATCAGGCAAAAATGCGCTTCTCTGACGCCGAAAATGCGGCTGGTGGCGACTTCAAGCTATAGCAGTGAATGTTCTGGAACTACTACGAATAGGGAGAATTGATTGTGGCTCATTGGCAGTTCCGCCCGCTGAATCCGAACGAGACTTCAGGGTCTAGCATTTCAGACGACAATTTTGCGGATGAAGAGCGTACCAGCGTTGAAATCCTCGTCCGTGAAACTCTGCAGAATCCATTGGATGCGCGAAGCAGCGAAAGCGTTGTTCGCGTCGAATACAAGCTGGTCACGGTGGACTTGGCTACCACCAAGTTCGCTCGATCCATCTTCTCAGATGATTGGAAAACTCACTTCCTAGCCGGCGAGTTGATAGAAAGCGATGCACTCCCTACCGAAATGACGTTTCTTGTCATCGAGGATTTCGGAACGACCGGTTTGGAGGGATGCTACACGGACTCGTCATCTGAAGGCTCGACCGAAAATTGGAATGCATTCTGGTTCCGTGAAGGCGAAGGCGCGAAAACGACAAAATCCAATGGTGGAGCTGGCCAAGGAAAAATCACCTTGTACTTAGCTAGCAAGTTGAGGAGCGTTTTTGCTCTAACTAAGCGCAAATCAGATGACATCGAACTTATCTTCGGCTGCTGCCGCTTCAAACGTAACTATAAACTGCCCGACGACAATAGGCGCTGGGCAAAGGAGGCGAGGTGGGGAGCGATCAGTGACCCGAACGAACTGGCGGTCCCAATCGACAAAACTCAGGTACTTGACGGAATCAAGGGCGAACTTGGATTAGCGAGGGAACAAGAAGCCGGAACGACCTTCATTGTCCCTATGCCGGCGGGTGACATCACGGAAAAGGCGTTGCGGAATGCCGTGGTCAACGAGTTCTTTTTCGCCATCAATCGTGGTCGTCTAGTGGTGAAAGTCGGCAATATTACTTTGGATTCGACAAGTATCGCCGATGTGGCGAATAACATGGGAGCGGATTGCCGGCTGACCAGGAATTACCGCGATTTTCTCGCACTAACCGCGAAGTTTGCGGATGAAGTGGTCACTGCCACGGCAAAGGATTCGTGGTCGAAAGAAGCGAGGTTGACAGTAGGTGCATTTGAGGAAACTGAGCTGACATCATTGAAGGAAAAATTCGGCAACTCCGAAATGGTTTCGGTGGATTTCCTTATCCCTGTCAAAAAGAAACAACCGAAAGAAACTTCAACCGCAAAATTCCGAGTTTTCCTCCAGCAAGACGAAAGTGCAGAAAAAAGCCAAGAGCTGTTCGTTCGGCAAGACTTAGGAATCGATGGCGAGAAGAGATTAAAAGCAGCACGAATCATCGTCCCGGTGATGGCTCTTACCTTCATTCAGGATCCCAAGCTTTCCGATTTGCTAGTGGCAGCCGAAGAACCGACCCATCGCAACTGGAATGCTAAGCGGCCGAAGGTCGTGGCTCAATATTTTTCGCCCAATGATGCGCTGAATGCAGTTCGTAATGCAGCGCTTCGACTAGTGCAACTGATCTCACCGGAAGGCAAAAAGGATGACACCGCCTTGGCGATTTACTTCGCCGATCCGGCTTCCGAACCTGCCAAACGTTTAGGTGGAGGCGGGATTACGCCGGAAACACCTAAGGGTGAACAACAATCGCCGAAAGAAATTCCGAAGCCAAAACCCAAACCTGTCGTACTCAAGATTCTTGAGAAAGGATTCGAGGTTCGTGCGAATGCAGCGGAAGGATTCAGTTTCCCGATCGATTGCAAAATTACTCTGGCCTACGCCACTGTGGTGGGAGACGCGTTCAAGCTGTGGGATGCCGCCGACTTCTGGATAGGTGATGAATCGTTGTATCCACGCGAGCATTCGAGGATTTCCGAGCCTACCACTGCACTTAATACGATGAGTTTCCGCTTGGACGATGAAAACTCTTGGCTGTCAGTTGCCGGTTTTGATAGCAACCGCCAGCTTGAAATCCGCGTGAAGTATCAGGAGGTGTCCGATGGGGCAAATAACGAGGACAACTAACCCAACCCGTTTAAGACAGATCGACAAGAAGCACTTCGTGGTACGAGTCAGGAATGAGTCCTCTGACGGTAGAATTTTCTGGTTGGATAGCTTCGATTACGAAGCGGCTGATCTTGATCCTTCCGTGCTGCTGGGCTGCATTGTCCATGCAGGAAGTACGGAAGAATATTTCGAACTTGGTCCCTTGTCTGAGTTCAAGAAAACCCCTACGAGCATCCGGGATATTGCTACAGATAAGCCATTGAAGTTCAGGTTCATTTTTAACAAACCGGGCGAATCACGGCTCATCGGATACACGGACAATGTCAGGGCTTTGGATGAGGCCGGCAATCTCGGCTCCAGCCTAGTGGACATTGAGCCCACCGATCTGCACGGCATCGCTTGGAAACTTGTACTTCCAGAGGGAAGGGGGACAGGCGATAAACCGAATGTGCTAGTGGAACGATCTTTATTCCCTACGGCCGCTTCTGCAGTAAATCAACCTTGGTTTGGCGCTCTTGTTATGCCTGAAGTCATGCGCCAAGTTGCAATTGCAATTGCAAAAGATCCATCGGCACTCGATGACCCGGAAAATTGGATTGCAGAATGGGCTGACTTCATCTCCACATTGGGTGCAAATCCTCCCATCGAGTTTGAGGATGACGACATCCTAGCTCAAGAGGCTTGGGCCGATGACGTTGTCACGAGGTTCGCTGCAAAGGGAATTTTCAAACACCACATGGCTGAGGCTTTGGCAGAGATGGAAGGAAACAGTCATGACTAACCAAGTCCGAGCACTGAGTGATGTCGGCATCGCCAAGCTTGCAGCATGGATCGATAACCCTATCAGCGCAGCTCCAAAAGAGCTTTTGACGGACGATACTTTTACCGATGTTGTTGATGGTGAATACCCAATCGACTTGTCCAGAAGGTTTTCAACCAGTTTCGAGCTGGGGGAATATCTAGCAAACCAAGTTTTTGTAGGCAGAGTGGACCGATTTTCCCTCTTGTCAAATCATGGTATGTGGGCATGGATTTCGTTAGCTTTCATGGAAAGCCTAGTGAGTAAAGGTCGAGGCACTGGTATAGGAAAGCCTTTAGCAAAACCGCACTACATCATGCAGTCTCCGCGACTGGCTTACCGCCTAGTTGCTCGAACTGCATGGGACCTGGTAAGCCTACATGGGACGGCAGCCAAGGTTGCCTTGGGTTCCCTGAGATCCCCATGGGGTGAAATGGCCGAACAGATGACGTCACGCCAGGAAATCTACGCCCATCGAAGTTTTTGGCCGGTAGCCAATTCGCTTTACGCCATGCCGGATGGATCGATAAAAAAGGGGGTGACTTCTCAGCGCCAGAAGAAAGATCGCTGCGATCCGAAGAGTAAAGCGGGGTTAGGTGGCATCCGTCGCCTACCTTTTACCTTCAAACAATTCGAGCGCACCTACAATTTGCGTCAAATGGACAGCGACGAAATTGCGACGCTGCTGCCTACTGAGTACGTCAAATGGCGTGAGGGGAACTGATCAACCGTTCCGAAACTGCGCACTCAGGAACAGGTTGTGCGCAGTCTCGTACATCGCCCAGGATTGCTCGAGCCTGCACGTCAACCTCTCGCGTAATCCGAGGAGGTTTTCGTGCATGGCAGCCTTTGGAATCAACATCCCAAGTGCAAATACGCACACTGCCCACAGAATCAACTTCTGGCAGAGCAATCTTGATGAAAAATGCTGAAAGACCTCTCAAAAAAATCAGCAAGCGCGGGGCAGGGTTGAAGGTTGTGACCATTTGGGAATGCCTTACAAAAAATAGAGATCGCCTACCTCTCGAATTCAAGAGACGCACAAGTCTGAAGCCACCATATCTTTTGGGCTGAAAATGATTGCCGAGTTTGAAGGGTTGACCATGCTGCGTTGACCCCCTAGGCTCTCAATTTGAACTGGTCAAGTAATCCCGGACACCGGTTACGGTGTTTATGCCGCTTTTTGCTCCATGGCTATTGGCGACAGGTAGTTGTTGTAGCTGTGGAGCCTGGTGCGGTTGTAGTACAGGAAAAAACGCACCATATCGGTTTTCGCCTCCTCGATCAGGCTGTAGCCATTGCGAGGGACCCACTCTGACTTCAGCGTGCCGAAAAATCGCTCCGTTGGAGCATTGTCCCAGCACTGCCCGCGATGGCTCATGCTTTGCAAAATGCCATGGCGCAGCAGTTCCTCTTGAAACTTGCGACTGGTGTACTGGGCGGATTCAACCGGTCGTCGCAACACTGGATTGTTGTACAGACTTTAGATACTCATTCAGTGCTTCGGCAGGTGTTTTCCAGCCGAGTGTTTTTCGAGGTCTAGTGTTAAGTACGTGAGCTACCGCCTGTATTTCTTGAGCACTCCAACGAGAGAGGTCAGTGCCTTTCGGGAAGTATTGCCGTAGAAGGCCGTTCGTATTTTCGTTTGTGCCGCGCTGCCATGGACTATGTGGATCAGCAAAGAAAACCTTTACTCCGGACTCGATGGTAAATCGAGCGTGATCCGACAGCTCCTTTCCACGATCCCAGGTCAAAGATCGCCACAGCTCGATGGGAAGATCAGTCACCGTCTTCTTCAATGCATTGGCCATACTAACAGCCCCATAGCCAGCCAGCGCCGGGCCGTTCTTCGTGCGGGGAATTAGCCCATAACCTTTCTCGCGGGGCAGATGGACGAGCATGGTAAATCGAGTTGAGCGCTCGACCAGAGTTCCAATCGCAGAACGGTTCAGACCGATGATCAGGTCGCCCTCCCAATGCCCGGGTACAGCCCGATCTTCTACCTCAGCAGGGCGACTGGAGATCATGACGTCCTCGCTGACGTGTGCCCACACTTTGGCCTGCGCTCTGGCTCTCGGCACGCGCAATGCTCGTCCTGAGCGCAGGCAGCTCACCAGTTCGCGCTTGAGAGCTCCTCGACCCTGAATGTAGAGCGCCTGATATATGGTTTCATGAGAGATGCGCATGGATTCATCATCCGGAAAATCGATCTGGAGCCGGTTGGCAATCTGTTCGGGCGACCAGCCATTGACCCATTTACGGTCACTGCGATGCGGTTTATTTCGACCTTTGAAGGGCGCTTGCCGAGGCCCAGAGATCTCACGACCATCGGCGTCTTGAACCTTGCCCTCAAGGCGGTCGCGTACGTACTGGTGCAGTCGAGGGTTAGTGACCAGCTTTGCTGGTTTCGGCCTCTTGGCCACCAGTTCTGCCTTCCATTGCGCTACTGACGCTCGATATTCAAGCCGACCGCAACGGGTAGCAGCATTTCGTGTCAGCTCCCGTGAAATTGTCGATGGGCTTCGTCCAAGGCGACGGGCGATCTCACGAACGCCAACACTTTGCGCTCGAAGCAGCCCAATCTCTTCTCGCTCTGCAAACGATAAGTAACGTCCTGATATGTGATTCGACATGAATAATGGCATCCCGCCTCGATGACGGAACCAGCGTGTACCTACCGCTGTTGATACGCCAACGGCATGTGCTGCCTTTTCGCTTGTGATGCCTGTTGCAATCTGCACCCAAAATAGCCGCTCGATCTCATTACGAAGTGAGGGTGCACCTGGAGAACGCATCGCTCCCCGGCCCGTCATTTTTTGCATCCATCCTGCGGGTCGTCCCATAAACACCTCGATCAAGGTGTTGCGACGACCGGTTGAATCCGCCCTGACAGCCCTGATCCGAATGGAACATCAGGCCCGCAGGGCACGTTCGTACCTCTGTCGCCATGCGTAGCGCCTTGCTGACCAAGTTGGCGTCATTGACCAGCGAAAACGCCCAGCCAATCACTCGGCGAGCAAACAAGTCGATCACGATGGCCAGATGAACCCAGCGTTTGCCCACCATTAGGCTAGTAACGTCGCCGCACCAGACCTGATCGACAGCAGTCGGCTTGAAATTGCGCTTGAGCAAATTGGGCGCAACAAATGCTTCAACGCCTTTGGATCTGAATGGATGCGGCTGGCGTTGTTTACTGACAATGTTGGCCTCTTTCATCAGCGTTCTGGCCAGCTCCCTTCCGACCGCTATGTTTTGCGACTTCAGGCCCTTGCTGATCATTCTGGAGCCCATGGCTTCCCGGCTTTCGCTGTGCAGCTCAACCACTTTCGACTTGAGCTCTTCGCGACTGAGCCGCAGCTTGGTGCGCCGCTGAATCCACTCATAAAAGCTGCTGCGCTTCACATCGAAAACACGGCACACAATGGCAGTCGGGAATGACTCTCTTAGCTCTGCGATCATCGAAAACGATCGGGATCCGACATCAAGAGAGCGGTAGCCTTTTTTAGGATTTCGGCTTCCATCTCCATGCGCTTGATCTTGGCTTTTAGTTCCTGGATCTGGCGCTGATCTTCGGTGATTGCCTTGGTGCCTTTGACTGGCTGCCCTTCACGTTCCTTACGAACCTGATCGACCCAGCGCCGTAAAGCGGTAGGGCCGATGTCCAGCGATGCACAAACGTCTGGCACGGGGCAGTTATCATCAAGCACCATGCTGGCCGCATGCAGCTTGAACTCGCGGGTATAGACCTTTCTTTCGTTCATGGAACCTCCAAGTTGGCGAAATCATATCGCCCTTAAGAGGTGTCCGGAATTATTAGGCCAGTTCAACTCGCCTCCCGTTATTAATACCCTTCCCCCTCACGGACCCGAGCCCCGCCATGAAATTCGATCTCGCCTACTGCCTAAGCCTCGACGACAAGCTGTCGATCTATGACGTGCGCGATCTCAATTTCGACGAGACCATGGCGTTCGATTCTGCGAAAGAGCATTTCCAGTGTCCCAACGATGCGTGTCGTTTAGCCTTTGATGCGGCCAATGAGTTGGGGACGTTCAACGCCAAGAACGTGAATTACGTGCGCACGCCGCACTTCAAGAACCTGCCAAGTACGCGGCATGTCGAGGGTTGTCCTTATGTCAGCCTGAAAGCACCGGCGTCGGGCGTAGACCCTGATGGTGCGGAAACGGATGACAGTCGTGAGGAGCATTTTCCTTCAGAGCTGTTGCTGACTCGCCGTGCGTATGTGCGCAAGTCATCCAGCCCGGTAGCGGGCGCGGATGTTCAACGCGATGAGCCACAAATCCCCTCGCAATCCAGCAGCACTGAGCAGCCAAGCCGCGAGTCGGCGCCGGACAAGACCAGCGTCTTCGCCCACCCGGTGGAATGCTTCGTGTCGAATTTCGACGACAAGGATCTGCTCAAGCGCATGCCGCTGAAGATCGGCGAGCACACCGCGCCTTATGGATCCTTCTTCAAAAAGATCGAATACCTGCAAGACAACAAGGGGCTGATTTACTGGGGCAAGATCAAAGAGATCAAGGATTACACCCAGAGCTTTCGCATCGATTTCGAGAAGAAGGTCTGGTTCGAGAAGAAGCCGTATTCGGTCAATGTTTACCTGAGCAAGAAGCTGGTCGACACCTACCGCAAGCGCAAGGCGTTCCTGGAAGAGATCAAGCACGCCATCGAGAGCGGGCGGGAACTCTATTGTTTCTTTTACGGCGTGACGCCGGAGTTGAAGCAGGTGCCGAGCAAGAAAAACCCCGAGCAGACGTTCGGGGTGTTCAGCGCCAACATCGAGAATCTGGATCACTTTATGGTGCGGGAGGCACCGGGGTTGGCGGGTAAATAAAGCACACGCCGTTCGTCTGACCAAAAACACAAATCAAAAATTGCATTTGATCCCGGCTCAAAACAACTGTACAAAAACACAGTATATTTTGAATCAACACTCTCGAGCCGGAGAACACCATGGCCTCTCAAGCGATGAAAATCACCCTGGAACGTATCGCCCTCTTCCAATTCACCCCGGCTCACTGCGCCCAGGCCCGAGCGATGCTGGGCTGGAGTGTGGAGGAGTTGTCGCGGGAGGCTTCGGTTTCTGTTGACGCGATTGAGCGGTTCGAAGCGCAGCAGGATGTGCTGGATGTCACTCGGTTGGCGTTGGCGTATCGGTTTGAATCGGAAGGGTTGGTATTTTTCCCGGGGTTTGCGCCGGGTAGAGGGATGAACTTGAGAGGGTCTACGCCGAACCCGGTTGGGCGGTCGGATTTTGCGATGGTGGAGTGAGAGCTTTGCTCGGGCCGCTTAACAGTAAGCGGCCCGGTTGAAGTGCATCACACGCCCTGCACTGTCACCCGCTCACTCTCCCCTTCCACCGCCAACCACCACGCCTCACCACGCTGGGGATGTAACAGGTTGAACGCTTCGCCCATTTGCGGCGTGGTAATCGAAACGCTGCGCTCCCAGGCCAACGCCAGGATGCGGTCGAAGGGTTCGTACCAGGCGTGCATTGATAGGTCGAAGGTGCCGTTGTGGATCGGCAACAGCCAGCGGCCCTTGAGGTCGATGTGGGCTTGCAGGGTTTGCTCGGGCTGCATGTGCACGTGAGGCCAGTCGACGTTGTAGGCGCCGGTTTCCATCAGGGTCAGGTCGAATGGGCCGTATTGTTCGCCGATGCGTTTGAAGCCGTCGAAATAGCCGCTGTCGCCGCTGAAGAAAATGCGTGTGTCGCCGTCGATCATCACCCATGAGGCCCAAAGGGTGCTGTTGCTGTCGAACAGGCCGCGGCCGGAGAAGTGTTGCGACGGGGTGGCGATGAACTGAATGCCATCGACTTCGGTGCCTTGCCACCAATCCCGTTGCCGGATTTTGCTGGCATTGATGCCCCACTTGATCAGGGTATCGCCCACGCCCAACGGGGTAAGGAAGTATTTGGTTTTATCGGCGAGTTTCAGCACGGCCTGATGATCGAGGTGGTCGTAGTGATCGTGGGAAAGAATCACTGCTTCAATCGGTGGCAACTCTTCCAGGCTTATCGGTGGCTGATGGAATCGCTTGGGTCCGGCCCATTGCACAGGCGAGGCGCGTTCGGCGAACACCGGGTCGGTGATCCAGAATTTGTTGCGCAACTTAAGCAATACCGTGGAATGGCCGAGGCGGTAGACGCTATGGTTGGGAGCTGCAATCAGTGCCGCTTGCGTCAGGGGTTGTACCGGAACTTGACCACTCGGGCGGGTGTCTTGCGGTTTGTGGAAGATGACGTTCCACAAGATGCGCAAGGTTTTGCGAAAACCTTCACGCTTTACAGGGGCATGGTTTCGGAAGAGACCTTCCACCTGAAGCGATGCTTCAGGCGTGGAGGCGTTATCCGCCGGGGAAGTTGAATTGGCCATGACTGAATGACTCCAGGAAAACCGCACGTCTCACGACTTTTCCGCTTTGGGACGATGTATGGCCGCTGCACGCACGCATTAGCCGAAACTCTATTTTTGACGTTGCAGCATTAACAAAACATTACACTGCACAGTGTAGTTCCAAGGTTGCAGCAAAGCCGTTCGCAAGTAAACTGCCGAGTGTAATTTTTAACCTTTCCTGCCGAAGCGTACTTATGACAGCTCCACAGCGCCTCACCGACCGAAAACGCGAAGCCATCATTCACGCGGCGATTGCCGAATTCCGTGCCAACGGTTTCGACATCACCAGCATGGACAAGATTGCTGCCACTGCCGGCGTGTCGAAGCGCACGGTGTACAACCATTTCCCCAGCAAGGAAGAGTTGTTCGCCGAGATTCTTAATCAATTATGGGTTCGAGTGACGGCGGAACAGGAAGCGCCTTACCGCACCGACCGACCGTTACGCGAACAATTGCGCCAGCAATTGACGGCGAAACTGAAAATGATGGGCGATGATAATTTTCTCGATCTGGCGCGAGTCGCCATCGCCGCGGCCATTCACTCTCCCGAGCGTGCCCAGAGCATGGTGGCTCGCATGGGTGAACGCGAAGAAGGCTTGACCGTGTGGATTCGTGCGGCTCAAGCGGATGGTCGATTGAAAGCGGTCGCCCCAGAGTTCGCAGCCCAACAAGTCCAGGGTTTGCTCAAAAGCTTTGCATTCTGGCCGCAGATTTCCATGGGCCGTCCGAGCTTGCCCACCGAGGAGCAAGCCGCCGTTGTGGAGTCAGCGCTAGACATGTTCCTGGCCTGTTATCAGCTGCAATAAATGACATGTTCGCCAGACCTGTCGAACAGTGAATAGCTGCGAAGCAAACACCGCAATGTGTTTCAGAATGAAACTGGCGTCGGGGCTATAGTGAGCCTCAGTCCCAATGTCATTTCGAGAGCACCATGATCACGCCAACCCGCGACACCGCCGCACCCGTCGACCACCTGCGTTTCCATCGCCCACATGCCCATCTGGCGCCGACATTTGGCACTGATAAATTCGCCCTGCGTGCCGAAGCTTTTGCGCGTTTTTTTGGCACGCCGACCTTCCTCGGGGCGCAGACGTTGATTGTGCTGCTATGGGTGATCCTCAACGTCTCCGGTGTTACCCACTTCGACGTGTATCCGTTCATTTTGCTCAACCTGGCGTTCAGCCTGCAGTCGGCGTATGCAGCGCCGTTGATTTTGCTGGCTCAGACTCGGCAGGCAGCGCGGGACAAAGCGCAGTCCGAAGCCGATGCTCAGCACCGTGAAGCGCTGGCGGTTGCCAATACTGAACGGCAAGCCGAAGCCGCGCATAACACCGCGCAGCTGTTGGCGTTGCTGGAGCAAAACACCCGCCTGACACAGATGACCAAAGAACTGACCGAACGTATCGAAAGCCTGACGACGGAGATGCATCAACATTTCGTTTGCAACGATCAGCCAAAGCCCTGAGCATTTTCACGACAGCTCCAGTGCACGCAGCCCGGCCCGCACCATGCTGGCAGCCTTGAGCTTAAATTCACTCGAATAAGATTTACGCATAGCCAAACACCTCAGATTTGGGCGCAATGATAGCGCCCGATTGAAGTGTCCAAAATCATTAGGCCAGTTCAGCTTGCCCGCGAAGAGTCCCGCACTGGCAAAGCAAAACTCAGTTCTGCACCAAACTCCGCACCGCCGAAATCTCCGGCACTTCCCGCCGTTTCATATACACCCTCAACGGTTCGGTCATGTTGATCCGGTCGTCAATGTTCTGATCCAGCAGCAGTTGAATCAACTCACGCTTGAGGGTCATGGTTTGCCCGGGGCTGGCGGTCCAGACGAACTCGCTGGTGGGGATGATGCCGTCATCCGCTACGTCCATGCCGAAGGAGTCTTCACTGAAGCGGACGATGTAGTGGCCAGTCTTGCGATTGAGGCCGACGAAGCCTTTGAGTTGGTCGGCAGCCTGGCAGATGAGTTGGGAAGTGATGCGCATGGAAACCTCACAGAAAGTGATCGAGGGTTTACACGCAAGGCCAGCGAACGGATTTCCCTCTGCCGGGGAAATTGCCGGGGCTAAGGGTACTGCAAAAAAACGCTTTGAACAGATCGATGTCGGTTTGGCGATAGCGCTCGTAACGCTCAGTTGTTAAAAGAGAGGGCTCCGACCACCCATCGCGAAAGGATTTCGACATGCCTGCTACCTTCAGCAAAAGCGCCCTGCTGCTGAGTCTGTTGCTCAGCCTTGTCCAGGCACATGCCGCCAGCGAGCCAAACCCCAATGCCCTGGCAACCCGTTCAGGCATCCCGCACCCGGCGGTGATCGCCCACCGTGGCGCGTCGTTCGATGCACCGGAATCCACCGCCGCCGCCTACAAAACCGCCCGCGACCTGGGTGCCGACTATCTGGAACTGGACCTGCAACGCAGCAAGGATGGCGTGCTGTTCGCCCTGCACGACAACAACCTGCAACGCACCACTGACGTCGTCAGCAAATTCCCTGAGCGCAAGGACAGCCCGGCCAATGCCTTCACCATGGCCGAACTGAAAACCCTGGATGCCGGCAGCTGGTTCAACGCGGCTTATCCGGATCGCGCGCGACCTGCGTTTGCCCGCCTGAAAATTCTCACTCTCGATGAAATTATCGACATCGCCCAGGGCAACCCGCTGCACAAGCCCGGTCTGTACATTGAAACCAAGGAGCCGAAGCAATTTCCCGGCATCGAACGTGACCTCAAGGACAAACTGCAGGAGCGTGGCTGGTTGAGTCCGGCAGGTTCGAAACTGGCGAAAAGTGAATTGGCCATAGGCCAGGGCCCTGGCAAGGTGATACTGCAAACCTTCGAAAAAAGCAGTCTCGAATTGCTCCAGAAGGAAATGCCGCAGGTACCGAAAATCCTGCTGCTGTGGGTCGGTGAAGGCAACATCGAGCCTGAATCTCAAGTAACGTTTGCCGAGTCCGGCGAAAAAGACAAAGCCACTTATTACGCCAAACAGCAGCCGAAAGACAAAGCCGAATTCCAGCGCTGGGTCGACTACGCCAAGGCCCAGGGCGCGATCGGCACCGGCCCGTCCGCCGCATTGACGAAGGGTGGCGATCAGAGTTACGCGGATCTGGTAAAGCCGTGGATGAACCAGTACACCCACGATCAGGGTCTGCTGGTGCACGTCTACACCATCGACGAGGCGGTGGATTACCAGAAAGTCATGGATGCCGGGGTCGATGGGATCTTCACCAATCGAGCCAGTGAATTGTTGAAGTTCTATAAACGTCCGGCAGCGGCGAGTGTCGATCAGGTGCTGAAAAACAACGGGTATTGATCGGGGACCGAGGCGCCTGCATCGCTGGTCGTTGGCGAGAGGTGTGAACAACTCCGTCCTGTAGGAGCTGGCTTGCCAGCGATGTTTGTGAATTAAGGCTGAATTAAGTTGCCACAGTTAATCTGATTCCACTTAAACAGTTCACACAAGGAATGAACCTCATGAAGACGCTGACTGCCCTGTTCGCCGCTGCTGCTCTGACTCTCACCGCTGGTTTGGCCCAGGCTGATGTTCCTGTCGACCAGATTCCTCAGTTGGTCAAGGACGGCAAGATCAAGCCGCTCGAAGAGCTGAACCAGATCGTGCTGAAACTGCACCCGGGCGCCACGATCACCGACAGTGACCTGGACAACCACTTCAACGGCTACGAGTACGAAGTCGAGTTGCGTGACGCGCAAAACGTGGAATGGGATGTGGATTTGAACGCCGCCACCGGCGAAGTCCTGAAGAACAAAAAAGACGACTGATGCACAGCGCACAAGCCGCACGTTATAAAAAACGTGCGGCTTTTTTGCATCTGCAATTCAGGCCGAAGTGCTGACCAGTGAACCGGACGTGCTGCCGCCCTCGTCCTGCAACGCTTGCAACAGCGAAGCGGTGGCCGTTTGCAACGAGGCGGAGGTCGCCGATATCTGTGACTGAGCCGCCGCCACGTCGGCTGCCTTGGCATCGGCGCTTTCCTGTTTGGCTTGGGCCGCTTGCAGTTGTTGCTGTTGTTCCTGCAACTGCTTTTGCAGCTCGGCGATTTGCTGGCGCAGCTCTCTTACCGAATCGGATTCTTCGCTGCTGCTGGAGCTGCTGTCACCCGATGCCGGTGCGCCGCCAGCGGAAACCTTGGTGGCGTCGGTCGACGCCGACGTCGTTGCCGCCGTGGTCGTGTCTTCTGTGCTGCTGGGGCTGGTCGAAGTGGTCGACAAGGGCTGCGTGATCGTAACGGACGTGATGCTGACCATGGGGTTATCCAATGTAGTTCGAAGGTAACCCCTTCATCGACAGGCCGGGCGGGCAATTGAGATCGACTGTGTACCCACTCGGTAAGCGACCCGATACACAGCCGCCTTCATTACGCGCTCAAGCGCGCCGTGACTTTATTCAACTCCCCGGACAACCCGTGCAAATTGTTGCTCGCCGCTTCGGTGCGTTGCACGTTATCCAGGTACTCATGACAGGAATTAGGCTCGCGCGGTGAAGCCGTGAAAAGTGTCCGGACATCCCTGTCTGCCGCGTTGGCTTCTAGCCGAAGGCGCGCAACTTACCCCAAGCGGGATCGGCGTGCCAGAGCGGTTCTTGAGGCGAATCCGAGCACCGATAGAACAATCGTTTGCGTTCACTTTATCGTCACAAAACCGTCATCAGCGCTTGCGATGATGCGGTCCAAGTGAACCTGTAAAAATTCGCGACAGGCGCCTCCCCTTGCGAGCTCTCATGAACCACAGCATCGATCAAAGCCATCGCGACCCGGATCCGTTCGGCCTGCTTTACGGATTCAGTTTTCGCCCCGGCGAGCGTGGGCGCGAGATCGATTCGGCGAGGGCGTTGCAGTGCCTGCAACAAGCGGACGACAGCGAAGAATTCCTCTGGCTGCACCTCAACCTCGCCCATGCCGCGTGCGAGCGCTGGATGAAAAGCCATCTGCAATTGCCCGACGAGTTTTTCGAAGCCTTGCACGAAGGGTCGCGGTCGACGCGCATCGAGCATGTCGACTCGGCGCTACTGGCGGTGGTCAACGATGTGGTGTTCAACCTCAGCAGCATGGTCTCGTCAGATGTGTCGACGCTGTGGGTGTGCGTGCGCAGTCGGCTGATCATCAGCGCGCGCCTGCAACCGCTGCACTCGGTGGATAAATTGCGCTCGTCGGTGAAGGCCGGTGAATGCTTTCGTTCACCGCTGGAATTTCTGGTGCACTTGTTGCGCGATCAGGGCGAAGTGCTGACTCAGATCGTGCGCAAGACCAGCCTCAGCGTCGATCAGGTCGAAGATGAATTGCTGTCCTCGCGACTGTCGACCAATCGCGCCGAACTGGGGGCCAATCGTCGGGTGCTGGTGCGCTTGCAACGGCTGTTGGCGTTGGAGCCGGGTTCGTTGCTGCGGCTGCTGAATCGACCGCCGCCGTGGTTGCAAAAAGAAGACGTGAAGGAGCTGCGCAAATCCACCGAGGAGTTCGCGCTGATCATTAACGACCTCACGGCGCTGGGTGAGCGGATCAAGCTGTTGCAGGAAGAAATCGCCGCCAACCTCAACGAACAGAGCAACCGCACGCTGTTTACCCTGACCGTGGTGACGGTGCTGGCGCTGCCGATCAACATCATCGCCGGTTTCTTTGGCATGAACGTCGGCGGGGTGCCGCTGGCCGGTGATCCGGAAGGGTTCTGGATTCTCGTGGCGCTGGTGGTGACCTTTACCGTGATTGCCGGGCGATGGGCGTTTCGCAAGCGGCAGGATTACTGATTCACTCCGATCACCGTGGCGACGGAGCAAGCTCCCTCGCCACAGGTTCTTCATTTCAGATCAATGGATCAGGTAAAAACCGCGAAACACTGATCCAAGGCAGTCTCCCTGTAACATTTGGCAACGATCATGAACGACACTCCTTCCCTCCTCAGGAATGTCCGGCATGGCTACGCCCTCCTTCACCGCCGCCCAGGCGCCCGTCAGTAGTGGCAAACCGCAGCTCGATAAAAAACCCAGCCTGCTTACGCTTATTGTGTTTTTCGCCGTGCTGGCCATGGGGCTGTTGTTCACCGCCTACAGCCTGATGCACGACATGAACGAACTCGGCACGGTGGTAACCACCTGGACGCCGTTTCTGCTGTTGGGCGTGGCGCTGCTGATCGCCCTGGGATTCGAGTTCGTCAACGGTTTCCACGACACCGCCAACGCGGTGGCCACGGTGATTTACACCCACTCGCTGCCGCCGAACTTTGCCGTGGTCTGGTCGGGTTTCTTTAACTTTCTTGGCGTGCTGCTTTCGAGCGGCGCGGTGGCCTTCGGCATCATCGCCCTGCTGCCGGTAGAGCTGATACTGCAAGTCGGCTCATCCGCCGGTTTCGCGATGATCTTCGCCCTGCTGATCGCCGCGATCCTGTGGAACCTCGGCACCTGGTGGCTGGGCCTGCCGGCGTCTTCCTCGCACACACTGATCGGTTCGATCATCGGCGTCGGCATCGCCAACGCGCTAATGCACGGCCGCGATGGCACCAGCGGCGTCGACTGGGCGCAGGCGACCAAGGTCGGTTATGCGCTGTTGCTCTCGCCCCTGGTCGGTTTTGGTTGTGCCGCGCTGTTGCTGCTGGCCCTGCGCGCCTTCGTCAAGAACCGTGCGTTGTACAAGGAACCGAAGGGCAACACCCCGCCGCCATGGTGGATTCGCGGCATGCTGATCCTGACCTGCACCGGCGTGTCCTTCGCCCACGGTTCCAACGACGGCCAAAAGGGCATGGGCCTGATCATGCTGATTCTGGTGGGCACCTTGCCGATGGCTTATGCGCTGAACCGCACCATGCCAGCGGACCAGGCTTTGCAATTTGCTGCGGTGGCTGAAGTCACTCAGCAAGCACTGGTGAAAAGTGCGCCACTGCCGGCGCCGGCCGATCCGCGACCAATCCTTTCCGAATACGTACGCAGCAAGGAAGCGACGCCACAACTGGTGCCGGCGCTCGCCGCACTGACCGCCAGCATTGGCGCCGAGGTCAAAGGTTACGGTTCGCTGTCGAAAGTCCCGGCCGAAGCCGTGGGCAACGTGCGTAACGACATGTACCTGACCAGCGAAACCATTCGCCTGATGGACAAGAACAAGGTCGGCAACTTTGACGCCGACACCACCGACAAGCTGCAACTGTTCAAGCAACAGATCGACAGTTCCACGCGATTCATTCCGTTGTGGGTGAAGATTGCGGTGGCCATCGCTTTGGGGCTGGGCACCATGGTCGGCTGGAAGCGCATCGTGGTGACGGTCGGTGAGAAGATCGGCAAGACTCACCTGACTTACGCCCAGGGTGCCGCGGCGGAAACCGTGGCAATGCTGACCATCGGCGCCGCCGATATGTTCGGCTTGCCAGTGTCGACCACGCACGTGCTGTCATCAGGCGTGGCCGGGACCATGGTCGCCAATGGCGGCGGTTTGCAGATGAAGACCATCCGTAACCTGCTGATGGCCTGGGTACTGACCCTGCCAGCGGCGATTGTGTTGTCGGGTAGCTTGTATTGGTTGTTTACTCAGATTTTCTGACCCATCGCGGAAAAACTGTGGCGAGGAAGCTGGCTCCTGCTCGGCTGGGCAGCGGTCACAAGTATTCAGGACCGCTTCGCGCGCCAGCGCGAGCAAGCTCCCTCGCCACACAAGCGCTATTCAGCAAGCCTGGCGAGCCATCAACATTCGCTCGCGCAGCACGTCATACATCCAGTGGTAAACGTAGGTGTACGGCAGAAAAAACAGCAGCACGCCGATATCCAGCAGGAACGCCTGCCACAGGCTGACATTCAGCCACCAGGCAATCAGCGGCACGCCCAACGCGACCAGCCCACCTTCGAACAACAGCGCATGCACCACGCGGACCCAAGCGTTGTGCGCAATGGCGAAGCGCTTGAGTACTCGGTCAAACAGGCCGTTGAAGACTACGTTCCAGGCCAGCGCCAACAGGGCAATGACCACGGTCACGGCGCCCATTTCCAGCATCGGTTTGTCCATGATCCAGGCCAGCAACGGGGTACAGATCAAAATAGCCAGCAGTTCGAAACCAATGGCCTGGAAAATACGCTCAGTGATGGATTTGTTGGCGCTCATGGCCGAACTCCTTGAGTGACTGTGGTTGCCATTATTCAATACGAGATCGATACTTCTAAACTATTAACCATCGATCAAGGCGATAGTTCATGGCCTCCCACGAAGTGTTGCTGGCGTTCGTCCAGGCAGCGACCCAAGGCTCGTTTTCCGCCGCGGCGCGCAAGCTGGGCCGTAGTCAGTCGACCATCAGCGCGGCGGTGTCCAGCCTGGAGATCGACTTGAACCTGACGCTGTTCGACCGCAGCAGCCGCAAACCGACCCTGACGCCGGCCGGGCACGTGATGCTGCAAAGGGCCGAGGACATCCTCGCCGCCACCAGCCGTCTGGAAATGACCGCCACGCAGCTGTCCCAAGGGGTGGAGCCGAAGCTCACCGTGGCACTTTCCGATACTTACCAGTCCGACCGTTTCGAAGCGTCACTCAGTGCTTTCGAGCAGCGATATCCGGACCTGGAGCTCGAATGCCTGATCGCTGAATGCGATGACTTGGTGGCGCTCGTGCAAAGTGGTCGGGCGCAACTCGCCTTCGCCGAAATGCAGGACAGCTATCCACCAGACCTGGTCCATTCGACGGTGGACGAACGCACGGACATAGCCTTGTTCGTGTCATCCGAGCATCCCTTGGCAGCGATGGAATACGTTGATCAGGATGCATTGCAGCAACATCGCGAACTGCGTCTGGCGACCATCGTCAATCCGTATGAAAGCCGGGCGAAGGGTCGAGTCTGGTCGGCACCGAGTTACCTGATGTTGCTGGAAATGGCCCAGGGTGGATTCGGCTGGGCGCCGTTGCCCCGCTGGCTGGTGGAGCGTTTTGGGCTGGGTTCGTTGCAGGAACTGCAGGTGCGCGGCTGGCCGAAAACCGTTTCGGTGGATGCGCTGTGGTCGCGACTGCATCCGCCGGGGCCGGCAGGGAGTTGGTTACTTGGCAAAATGATTGAGTGAAGGTTCTGCGGACCTTATCGCGAGCAGGCTCGCTCCCACATTTTGACCCTGTCCTCACAATCAGCTCGGATAACTGGAGGAGCGAGCTTGCTCGCGACGGGGCCTGCAAACAGCACACTACTCCAACGCCTTGAGCCGCCCCTCGATAAACCGCCGCTCCGGCTCTTGCTGCGTCAGCTCAAGTGCCCGTTCATATGCGCCTCGCGCCTGCTCAACCCGCCCCAACTGCCGACAAAACTCCGCCCGCGCGGAATGCGCCAAGTGGTAGTCGAGCAGTTCTCCACGCGCCAGAATCGCCTCGACCAACCTCAGTCCCGCCAACGGTCCATCGCGCTTCGACATCGCCGCCGCGCGGTTCAGTTCGATCACGGGCGACGGCACGGCCCGCAACAGCACGTCATACAGACCGACGATCTGCGCCCAGTCGGTTTCATCCACCGACGGCGCTTCGGCATGCACCGCCGCAATCGCCGCTTGCAAGCAATAGGCACCGAAGCGCCGGGAGCTCAGCGCCCGTTCCACCAGCGCGCAGCCTTCGGCGATCATCTCGCCGCTCCATAAAGTGCGGTCTTGTTCATCGAGCAAAATCAACTCGCCCGTCGCCGAGGTCCGCGCCTCCCGGCGTGACTCGTGCAACAGCATCAGCGCCAACAGCCCCATCACCTCTGGCTCCGGTAATAACTCCATCAACAAACGCCCGAGGCGGATCGCTTCACGGGTCAACTCTTCGCGGGTCACTTGCGCGCCGATGGACGCCGAATAGCCTTCGTTGAACACCAGGTAAATCACCCGCAAAACGCTGTCCAGGCGCTCGGGCAATTCCGCTAGGGACGGCACTTGGTAAGGAATTTTCGCGTCGCGGATTTTCGCCTTGGCGCGCACGATGCGCTGGGCGATGGTCGCCGGTGCGGAAAGAAAGGCGCGGGCGATTTCTTCCGTGGTCAGGTCGCAGACTTCCCGCAGCGTCAACGGCACCTGGGCGTCGGCCGCCAGCGCCGGGTGGCAACAGGTGAAGATCAGGCGCAGGCGATCGTCTTCCACGTCTTCGTCACTCCAGTCGGCTTGCTCCAGCGCCTCCAGTTGCGCGATCAACAGCGGTCGCGAGGCGGCGAAACGGGCGCGTCGGCGCAACACATCGATAGCTTTGAAACGCCCGGTGGACACCAGCCAGGTCCGCGGATTGTCCGGCACGCCGTCCTGCTGCCAGCGCTCGAGCGCGACGAAAAACGCTTCGTGCAAGGCTTCTTCGGCCAGGTCGAAATCGCCGAGCAGGCGGATAAGCGTCGCCAGAATGCGTCGCGACTCCTGGCGATAAACCTGCTCGACCCGTTCCTTGACCGACGAAGTCATCTCAAGGATTCAACTGGCGAACGGGGCGCACTTCCACACAACCGACCCGGGCCGCCGGGATGTCCGCAGCGACCTGAATCGCCTCGTTCAGATCCTTTGCATCAATCAGGTAGAAACCGGCCAGTTGCTCCTTGGTTTCGGCGAACGGGCCGTCAGTGATCGACACCTTGCCGTTGCGCATGCGCACGGTGGTCGCGGTCTGCACCGACTCCAGCGCTTCGGCGGCGACCATCCGGCCGCTGCCCTGGATCGACTCGGCGTAGGCCATGCACTCCTCGTCCTTGGGGCTTTCCGGCAGCGAATGCAGCAGGTGCTCATCGCTGTAGACCAGGCATAAATACTTCATCGCGCTCTCCCGATTGAACGGTTCAACTATGGCTGCAGATCGGCAGCTTAGCCCTGCTTCCCGACGATCAGGGTTCCAGATTGAACAACGTCGCCCCGCTCTCCATGTCGAACGGCGCCGACCAGTGCTCATGGACGATCTGCCACAACCCTGCTTCCTGGCGATAGCACTGCGAGACACGCATCCAGCAGGCCTGGGTTTCGCCTTTGTCATTGGTGCCGCCGCAATGGGCCAGCCAATGGGCGAACGCTATCTCCTGGGACGGCTCGATGGTGATTTCGTGGAACTCGAAAATGTGCGGGCCGGGGCACATTTCCATGCAAGCCTGCCAATGTGCGCGATAGGCAGGCTTGCCCTTGAATTGCAAAGCCTTGACCGCGTCGAAGGAAACGATGTCATCGGCATACAGGGCCATGACTTTTTCCACGTCCTTGGTCATGACAGCCTGGCGATAGCTCTCGATCAGGTTCTGAATCTGGGTTTGCGAGTTCATGGTGGTTCTCCGTGGTTTTTACTGGAAGACACCCTTAGTCGTCTGGCGATCCGGCGAATCGACAGGTGAAATAAAAATAATCCAAACCGCCGGAATCGCTAGAATCCGGGGTTTTATTCATGTTGGAAAAAGGACACTCCCGTGACAGCCCGACTCGTGCCTTACGAAAGCCTGAATGCGCTGCAGCGCCAGCAGGTCGAGGCCATTGAAGTACACCCGGAGCAGATAAAATTCTCCGGTGACATCCACGGTGCATTGCACACCCTGCTGTCCAAACCCGGCCCCGGCGTCAAAGGATTTGCCCTGCTGGCCGAAGACATTCCCGTTGCGTTTTTGCTGCTCAAACGCCCACCGGTGTTGCCCGCCTGGGCCGATGAACACAGTGCCACGCTGCATGCGTTGCAGGTCGATCAGCGTGCCCAGGGCAAAGGTTATGGCAAGGCTTGCCTGCGAGACTTGCCTGAAGTTGCACAACAGGCGTGGCCGGAAATCAGGGGGCTGGAGTTGTCGGTGGATGCGGATAACGCGGCGGCCATTGCGCTGTATACCAAGTTTGGATTTGTCGACAGTGGCGAGGCGTACAAGGGGCGAATCGGGTATGAGCGGCGGATGGGGTTGAAATTCTGAAGTCACCACCTTCCAAATGTGGGAGCGAGCCTGCTCGCGATTGCGGTGTAACAGCTTGCATTGGTGCTGACTGCAACGACGCCATCGCGAGCAAGCTCGCTCCTACAGTGGATCTGCGGCGGGTTCAGAGATTGAGCACCATCTCATGCCACGCCATGCCGCCATGGTCGGAGGCCGATGGCTTGACGTAAGCAAAGCCCAACCCGGCGTACAGCGGAATATGCCGTTCCTTACACATCAGGTTGATGCTGGCCTTGCCCATCGCGCGCATGCGTTCGATAAACTCGCCCATCAAACGCTTCGCCAAACCCCGCCCCTGATAATCCGGGTGCACCACCACCGACATGATCACCACGTGCGGCCCGGCCGGGTCGTGGCCGATCAGTTCCTTGAACGCTTCGTCCGACATTTCCACCTGAAAAGCCGCACCGGAATTGATAAAACCGGCGACCACATCGTCCACTTCCGCGACGATGAAACCCTCGGGCCAGGTGGCGATGCGGGTGGCAATTTTCTCGCGGGTCGCCGCTTCGTCGCCTTCGTAGGCAACGGTTTCGATGGCGTAGCAGCGGTCGAGATCGGCGGAGGTGACATTACGGATAACAGTGTTCATGGCGACTCGGTATCAGCGATGGAAGGCCGGGGATCATAAATCAGCCTCCACATGACATCGAGAGACGAATCGCTGATCCGTCTCTCGATGCAGGTGTTCAGCCTTTGAGGGGCAGCCAGATTTCCAGCTTGCCGGTGTGGAGCTTCGGGTTGAAGTCTTCGCTGTAGCGTTCGAATTCCGGGGCGTCCAACAGCTCGCGCCCGGACTGCGGCAGCCACGTGCCATGGATGTACTGGAAGGTCTGCGGCAAGGATTCCAACGGTCCCTTGTGCTCGAACACCACATACTGCTGAGGCTGAACCTCGACCCAACGGTAGGTATCCGGCAGGTCATCGAGCTTGCTGATCTCGACCCCGGCGATGTAATCGAAGCCGCCCTTACCATCGAAATTACAGCACACACCGTAGGTGACTTCGCCTTTCTGCCCTGGAACATTGCCAATGTGGGGTGTGAATTTTTCCCAGAGTTCGGGAATGCCTTTCACCGTTTGCTGGGTAAATTGTCCGCCAAGCCCTGCGATCAGCAGGAAGTGTCCATGTTCGAAGCGTGGTTCCGTCACTTCGGCGCTTTTTTGCTCATCCATGACTCGACTCCTGGAAGGAAAAAGTGGGTTCGGCTGGGAGTATAGAAGCCAAACCCGGTTCGCCCAGTTAGAGCGCGTGCAACTGCTCGACGGCGCCCGAGCCAACAAACTCGTTGTAGCCGGACAGGATCACGTACACCGCGAAATAGCAGAAGATCGCCGCCGATGCCATATACGAGTAACGCAGCAGTTTGTCACCGAGCAACTTGCCGCCGTGGCTCGCGGCAAAACACAGGCCGACACACCAGAGAATCCCCGCGCAGAGAAAACCACCGAGAAACAGTGCGGAACTGAGCGCGCCACCGCCGCCGGAGCGGGCGATCAATGTGCCGCCGACGGCGGCGAACCAGAGGATCGCGCTGGGCGACGACATGGCGAGGAAAATCCCGCGAAAGAACTCTTTGCGATGGGAGTTGTGGCCCACTTCCGCTGACTCGGCCAGCAGCGCTTCGTGGTGGATTGCCGAATAAATCATCTTCGCCGCGAAGTACACCAGCAGCGCAGAGCCGCCGATCCATAACACCCAGCGCACGGTTTCGTACTGCAGCAAAACCGTCATCCCGGCCAGTGCCAACACGGCGTAGATCAGGTCGCCGACACAGGTGCCCAACCCCAGCGCAAAGCCTTGAAAATAGCCGCGCTGCATCGCCAGCGTAATCATCGCGATGTTGGCCACACCGATATCCAGGCACAGCGAAAGGCTCAGCAAAAAGCCACTGGTAAATTCCATCGAACCCTTTCCTTCGGACAAATTTGTTTACATTGAGGCTGGACAGTCTGCCACAGCTGACCGTACATTCCGCCACAGGTCACCGCAGTGACCAGCGTCGCTCGGACGGTTCCGGGCGCTTACGTTATCCGAGGCAACAATGGCCGAACAAGGTTCGCCGCGCCGCTTTGCGCGCATAGATCGACTCCCCCCTTACGTTTTCAACATCACCGCCGAGCTGAAGATGGCCGCCCGTCGCCGTGGCGAAGACATCATCGACTTGAGCATGGGCAACCCCGACGGTGCCACGCCGCCACACATTGTCGAAAAACTCGTACAAGTTGCCCAACGCGAAGACACCCACGGCTACTCGACGTCCAAGGGCATTCCGCGCCTGCGCCGGGCGATTTCCAACTGGTACAAGGATCGCTACGAGGTCGACATCGACCCGGAAACCGAAGCCATTGTCACCATCGGCTCCAAGGAAGGCCTGGCGCACTTGATGCTGGCTACCCTGGACCAGGGCGACACCGTTCTGGTGCCGAACCCGAGTTATCCGATTCACATCTACGGTGCCGTGATTGCCGGTGCCCAGGTGCGTTCGGTGCCGCTGGTGCCGGGCGTGGACTTCTTCGCTGAACTGGAACGGGCGATTCGCGGTTCGATCCCCAAGCCGAAAATGATGATTCTCGGCTTCCCGTCCAACCCCACCGCGCAATGCGTGGAGCTGGATTTCTTCGAGCGGGTGATCGCCCTCGCCAAACAGTACGACGTGCTGGTGGTGCACGACCTGGCCTACGCCGACATCGTCTACGACGGATGGAAAGCCCCGTCGATCATGCAGGTGCCCGGCGCCAAGGACATTGCGGTGGAGTTTTTCACCCTGTCCAAGAGCTACAACATGGCCGGTTGGCGCATCGGTTTCATGGTCGGCAACCCGGAACTGGTCAACGCCCTGGCGCGGATCAAGAGTTATCACGACTACGGCACGTTCACTCCGCTGCAAGTGGCGGCGATTGCCGCGCTGGAAGGCGATCAGCAATGCGTGCGCGACATCGCCGAGCAGTACCGGCAGCGCCGTAACGTGTTGGTCAAAGGCCTGCATGAACTGGGCTGGATGGTCGAGAATCCAAAGGCATCGATGTACGTCTGGGCGAAGATTCCCGAGGCGTATGCGCATTTGGGTTCGCTGGAATTCGCCAAGAAACTGCTCGCCGAGGCGAAGGTTTGCGTCTCGCCGGGCGTGGGGTTTGGTGAGTACGGAGATGATCATGTGCGCTTCGCGCTGATCGAAAACCAGGACCGGATTCGTCAGGCCGTACGCGGGATTCGCGGGATGTTCCGGGCGGATGGGTTAGCACCGAAAACCAATGCCTGACGTAACCTGTAGGAGCCGGCTTGCTGGCGATGCAGGCGACTCGGTTTAACGTATAACCGCGTCGATGCGATCGCCAGTTCAAGCCGGCTCCTACAGAGGTTTTCATCGGACACAAAAAAACCGCATCGCTGCGGTTTTTTTGTGTCTGCCAAATCGCTTAAACGAACAGCGACAACAACAGAATAAAGCCCAGGCCCACCACCGACAGGATGGTTTCCATCGCCGTCCAGGTCTTGAAGGTTTCGGCCACGGTCATGTTGAAGTACTGCTTCACCAGCCAGAATCCGGCATCGTTCACGTGGGACAGGATCAACGAACCGGCACCGGTGGCCAGCACCAGCAACTCACGGTTAACACCCGGAATCATCCCCACCACCGGCACCACAATGCCGGCGCCAGTGATGGTCGCCACGGTCGCCGAACCGGTGGCGATACGAATCACCGCCGCCACCAGCCATGCCAGCAGGATCGGCGAGATCTGTGCGTTGACCGCCATGTGGCCGATCACGTCACCCACGCCGCTGGTTACCAGCATCTGCTTGAAGCCACCACCGGCACCGATGATCAGAATGATCGCGGCGGTCGGCGCGAGGCTCGCGTCCAGCCATTTCATCATCTGGCTGGAACCGATGCCCTGCTTGTAGCCGAAGGTGTACAGCGACAGCAGCAATGCCAGCAGCAACGCCGAGATCGGGTGACCGATCAGGTCCATGAAAGAGCGGAAGATGTTGCCATCCGGCAGCACCACGTCGGCGAACGTCTTGAGCAGCATCAGGAATACCGGCAGCAACACGGTAACCAGCGTGATGCCGAAGCTTGGCAGTTCAGCCGAATCCGTTTCGCGGGCCAGTTGATCCACCAGTTCCTGGTTCGGATGACCGGGAATGTGCTTGGCAATGAACGTACCGAAGATCGGACCGGCAATGATTGCCGTTGGCAGCGCAACGATCAGACCATAAAGAATGGTTTTACCGATGTCGGCACCGAACACGCCAATCGCCAGCAGCGGCCCCGGATGCGGTGGCACCAGGCCGTGTACTGCGGACAGGCCGGCGAGCAGCGGGATACCGATCTTGATGATCGACACACCGGTACGACGGGCAACGATGAACACCAGCGGAATCAGCAACACGAAGCCGATTTCAAAGAACAGCGGAATGCCGACCAGGAACGCGGCGAACATCATCGCCCACTGCACTTTGTCCTTGCCAAACGCACGAATCAGCGTTTGGGCAATTTGATCCGCGCCGCCCGACTCAGCCATCATTTTGCCGAGCATGGTGCCCAGCGCCAGGATGATCCCGACAAAACCGAGCACACCACCGAAGCCATCCTGGAACGCTTTAATGATGGTGCCGATCGGCATGCCGGAAGTCAGCCCGAGGAAGGCTGCGGCAATGATCAGGGCAAGAAAGGGGTGCAACTTGAACTTGGTGATCAGAACGATAAGCCCGATCACCGTGACCACTGCATCAAGCAGCAGGAACGTCTCGTGGGACATGCCAAACATTAGGGGTGTCTCCTGGTTGTTGTTGTTATTAAAGCGGGTAATTCGAAAGCCATAAGGACAGCGCTATCTCTTCAAGCAAAATTTAACCAACGCGCTTCAGGCCGTGCGCAACCCACCAGTGGTGGGCCTGGGCAGCCAACTGATCGACGCTGTGGAGCGACGCATCGAGGGCCAGGGTCAACGGCTCGCCGACGGGCGATTCGAGGGTGGCGAACTGGCTGTCGATCAAGGTCGACGGCATGAAATGGCCTGGCCGGTGGGATACACGGTCGGCGGCGACTTCAGGGGTCAGTTCAAGAAACACGAAGCCCAGGCCCGGCAAGGCACTGCGCAGACGTTCGCGGTAAATGTGTTTGAGGGCCGAACAGGTCAGTACCGGGCGCTGGCCCAGGGCATCAATGCGGCGCAGTTCATCGCACAGGCTGTCGAGCCAGCCGGCACGGTCTTCGTCGTTCAGGGGGGTACCCGCGCTCATCTTTTCGATATTGGCGGCAGGGTGGAAAGAATCGCCTTCAATGGCAGTGGCGCCGCTCAACTGGCACAAAGCCTCGCCGACGCTCGTCTTGCCGCAACCGGCAACGCCCATGATGACCAGGGCGGTGATGGGATGATTCATGTAACACCTCAGCGCGCAGACAGCGCTACCTTTGCCAGTTATGACACTAGACCAAAAGCAGAAATTGCCGACGCCTTTCTTGTCATTTTGTGGGTTGCAGCATGTGTGGTCCCAACGCCAAAAAGCGAGGATCAGGCGAACCCTCGCTCACGCATTTGCAGCTGCTTCGAGACAGCGCTACCTTAGTGCCTTGAATTTTGTTTGGCAAGCCGTCGATGACTCCAACTAAAAACGATAAAAATACGCGCACCACTGGCCGCCCTACCTTGAGCGAAGTTGCCCGCCTGGCCGGTGTCAGCCCGATTACCGCGTCCCGCGCCCTGCGTGGCGTCAGCACTGTGGCCACCGAACTGGTGGAAAAAGTGCAGAAAGCGGCGCTTGAACTCAACTACGTGGTCAACCCTGCTGCACGTGCATTGGCCTCGGCCCAGAGCCATTCGGTGGTGGTGTTGGTGCCTTCATTATCCAACTTGCTGTTCATCGACACGCTGGAAGCCATTCATCAGGTTTTGCGCCCAAAAGGCTTCGAAGTGCTGATCGGCAACTTCCACTATTCCCGCGACGAAGAAGAAAACCTGCTGCGCAACTACATGGCATATCAGCCACGCGGCCTGCTCTTGACCGGTTTTGACCGCACCGAAAGTTCGCGGCGGATGATCGAGGCGAGCAACATTCCCTGCGTATACATGATGGAGTTGGACAGCGCCGCCGGGCTCAATTGCGTGGGTTTCTCGCAACTGGCTGCCGGCGAGACGGCCGCCGAACATTTGCTGTCTCGCGGCCGCAAGCGCCTGGCTTACATCGGTGCACAGCTCGACCAGCGGACGCTGCTGCGCGGCGAAGGTTTCCGCCGCGCCCTGCAAAAGGCCGGTCTGTATGACCCGGCGCTGGAAGTGCTGACGCCACGCCCGTCGTCGGTCGGCCTGGGCGGTGAGTTGTTCCTGAAAATGATGGCCAGTCATCCCGATGTGGACGCGATCTTCTTCGGCAACGACGACCTGGCCCACGGCGCATTGCTCGAAGCCCTGCGCCATGGCATCAAGATCCCAGAACAGGTGGCGATTCTCGGCTTCAACGACCTGCCGGGCTCGGCCCATATGGTGCCGCGCCTGAGCAGCATTAACACCCCGCGCGAAGCCATTGGCCGTCGCGCGGCGGAACAGATGCTGACGTTGATGGCCGGGAACACCGTGGCCAGACCGGTGCAGGACATGGGATTTGAGTTGAAGGTGCGCGAGAGTACCTGACGTTGCCTATCATCTCTCTGTAGGAGCCGGCTTGCCGGCTCCTACAGATCAACGCTGTGCTGCGCAGGTTATGATTTCCAGACGCCTGATTCGCTGACGGAGTAGCAACATGGAACATGCACTGAAAATCCTCGGCAAAGCCTCGTCAATCAACGTCAGAAAAGTCCTTTGGACGTGCGAGGAGCTGGGCCTTTCCTACGAACGCGAGGATTGGGGCAGCGGTTTTGCCTCGACCCACAGCCCCGAGTTTCTGCGGCTCAACCCCAATGCACAGGTACCGGTGCTTATTGATGAGAACGGCGTACTGTGGGAATCCAACACCATCTGTCGCTACCTGACCGGCAAGCATCACCATCACCACGCCGATTTGCTACCCACCGAGCCCGCCGCGCGTGCGCGGGTGGAACAGTGGATGGATTGGCAAGCCACTGAACTCAATCCGTCCTGGAGCTATGCGTTCATGTCGTTGGTGCGCAAGGATCCGGAGTTCCAGGATCCGCATCGCCTCGAAGTCGGCGTGCGCGGCTGGAATCAGAAGATGGGCATCCTCGAACATCAACTTTCCGTTACCAAGGCTTATGTCGCCGGGGCGAAATTCACCTTGGCCGATATCGTGGTCGGGCTGTCGGTCAATCGTTGGTTGATGACGCCGATTGAGCGTCCCGATTACCCTGCCGTCGATGAGTATTTCAGGCGTCTGGCGCAGCATCCCGGCTTTCTCAAGCATTGCTGCAATGGCCTGCCTTGAGGAGTCGAGCGCTATAAATCGCTAAAATGTAACCTCGCATTGCAATAACTGATCGAATCCCGGTGTACCAACACCGGGATTCACAATCATTGATTTCCGATAGCAGGCTAAGCTTCTCCATCTATAAAAGTTGGATTAGCCCCATGACTGCTCACACCCCTGCTGCCGCTCAAGCAGACGAAATAGACCCGGTGCGCGCCGCACAGATTTCGGCTCGCATCGATCGCCTGCCCGCCGTTTCGACTATCTGGCGCTTGGTGGCGTTGCTATCGATTGGCGGGTTCTTCGAACTTTACGACCTGTTCCAGACTGCCTACATCAGCCCCGGCCTGATCAGCGATGGCATCTTCGCCACTGGCAGCCAGGGAGTATTTGGTTTCTCCGATCAGGCAGCGTTCGCTTCGGCGACGTTTCTCGGCCTGTTCCTCGGCGCCAGTCTGCTGAGCCCATTGGCCGACCGTTTTGGCCGACGCGCAATTTTCACGTTCGCCCTGATCTGGTACACCGTCGCCACGGTATTGATGGGGGTTCAGAGTTCAGCGCTGGGCATCATCTGCATGCGTTTTCTGGTGGGCATCGGCCTCGGTATCGAGTTGGTGACTATTGATGCCTATCTTTCGGAACTGGTGCCCAAGCGCATGCGCAGTTCGGCGTTTGCCTTCGCGTTCTTCGTGCAGTTTCTGTCGGTGCCGGCGGTGGCGCTGATGTCGTGGTGGCTGGTGCCGCAAGCGCCTTTTGGGGTGTCCGGTTGGCGCTGGGTGGTGTTGGCGAGCGCGGTGTTTGCGTTGTTTATCTGGTGGCTGCGTTCGCGCTTGCCGGAATCACCGCGCTGGCTGGCCCAACATGGGCGTTTCGATGAAGCGGACCAGATCCTCGCCCGTATCGAAGCCCGATGCGTGAAGGATCAAGGCAAAGCGCTGGACGAGCCGGAACTGGCCGACGTGGATATTCAGGGCAAGGGTCGCTTCGCCGATATCTGGCAGCCGCCTTACCGCCGTCGCGCCTTGATGCTGATTGTGTTTCACGTGTTTCAGGCCATCGGCTTCTTTGGCTTCGGCAACTGGTTGCCGGCGCTTCTCAACGGTCAGGGCGTAAGCGTCACGCACAGCCTGATGTACGCCTTTATCATCACCCTCGCGTACCCGCTGGGACCGCTGCTATTCGTGAAGTTCGCCAACCGTTTCGAGAACAAATGGCAGATTGTCGGCTCCGCGTTGGGCGCCATGACCTTCGGTACTTTGTTCGCCCTGCAAACCAGCGCGTTCGGCCTGATTTTCTGCGGAGTGATGATCACCTTCTGCAACGCCTGGCTGAGCTTCAGCTATCACTCCTATCAAAGCGAACTGTTCCCCACCAACATCCGCGCACGTGCGGTGGGTTTCTGCTATTCGTTCAGTCGCTTGTCGACGGTGTTCAGCAGTTTGCTGATCGGCATTTTTCTCGAACATTTCGGCACGCCCGGCGTCTTGGCGTTCATTGTCAGCAGCATGCTGATCGTGATGATAACCATCGGCTGGTTCGGCCCGCGCACCCGCAATCTGGCGTTGGAAAACATCGCCCATCGCTGAAGATACGGCGGTCGACCTTTGCCGTCCGTCGGCAAATCTTGACCGCATTCTTGTTCCTTTCTACTGGCAAAAAAACTCTAACTTGTTGTTTTTATTTATTTTAAATATTACAGGCATACTATTTGCTCAACGCACTGCACCACAAACACCTACAAGGTCTACCTATCATGTTGGTCAGTGAAAAGTTAAGTCTGTTTACACCGCTCACCAAGCGGCTGCGTGAAGATCCGAC
Source organism: Pseudomonas sp. MYb327 (assembly GCF_040438925.1). NCBI lineage: Bacteria > Pseudomonadati > Pseudomonadota > Gammaproteobacteria > Pseudomonadales > Pseudomonadaceae > Pseudomonas > Pseudomonas sp. MYb327. The sequence continues at coordinate 360,686 of NZ_CP159258.1, read as the reverse complement.
CACCGAGGCCGCCGCCGGCCTTCAAGGCGCCATGACGCAAGCCCTGCAAAACAATGTGCAGGCGCAAAACGCGCAAGCCACTTCGCAAGCCCAGGAATCCGCCACTCAACTCGCCACGCAACAGGTGAGCGAAGCCACGAGAATCAGCGACAACGTTGATGAAGCGTTCGCCAAAACCCGCGTGGGTCTGCAAGCCAATAACTCAGTATTGCCAAGTGACATCCAGGACCGGATCGCCGATGGCTCGGCCACTTCCGAGTTCAAGGACTACATGAGCAAAACGCCAGAACAGCGTATGCGCGACGCCATTTTGCAAGAGATGGGGCTGACGGAAGATGAGGTAAAAGCCATGCCTCCTGAACAGCAGCAGGCCATCGGCAAAGAGATTGCCGACCGCCTGCAAGACAAGGTGCAAGTGGCCCAGGCCGAGAAAGACAACAGCAGCACCGAGAAAAACGCTAGCCAGGTGGTCGACAAATTCCTCGCAGCGCTTTGACCGTGAGGTGCGTTCCGTAGGAGCCCGGCTTGCCGGCGATGGCGATTTCAAGATGGCCATCGCCGGTAATCCGGGCTCCTGCAAACTCACGTGTCAGTTCAGCTGCAGCGTTGAATTGAACTGGCTGATCGCATCCACCACATGCCGCGATCCCTGTTGAATCTCCAGAATCACCTCCCCCGCCTCGTTCGCCAGCTCCACGCCCAGACCGGTTCGGCTCAGGCTCGACTGCATGCTCGACACCGCGCTCAATGAAAGATCGTGGTTCTTTCGCACCACATCAACAATCTCCAGCGTCGCCTGGCTGGTGCGTGCGGCAAGGCTGCGCACCTCATCCGCTACCACCGCGAACCCTCGCCCATGTTCGCCTGCGCGGGCCGCTTCGATGGCGGCGTTGAGCGCCAGCAGGTTGGTTTGATCAGCAATGCCTCGGATGGTCTGGACGATGGTTCCGATGATGTCCGACTGTTTACTCACGGCATCGATGCTCAGCGCCGCTTCGTTCAAGTCGCGAGAAATGTCCTGAATAATCTGCACCGTTTGCTGCACCACCTCGGAACCTTTGCGCGCGCAGGCGTCGTTTTGCACCGAGGTGCTGTGGGCCGCATCCGCGGCGGATTGCAGAGTAGTCATCTGCCCAGTGATATTGGTGGCGAATTTCACCACTTTGTATAGCCGGCCTTTGGCATCAAACAGCGGGTTGTAGGACGCTTCCAGAAACACCGTATGACCGAACTTGTCCTTGCGTTCGAAACGGTGCGAGTGATACTCGCCGCGGTTCAACGAGGCCCAGAAAGCCCGGTAACTTTGCGACTCACTCTCGCTGCGGTGACAGAACATGCTGTGATGCTGCCCGACGATTTCATTGAGCGAGTAATGCATGGTTTTCAGGAAGTTTTCGTTGGCCGTCATCACCTTGCCGTCGGGGGTGAATTCGATCACCGCCATGGAACGCCCGATTGCGGCGAGCATGTTGGCATTTTCGTGCTCCTTGCGAGCCCTGGCGGAAACGTCTGTAGCGACTTTGATCACACTTCGCACCTGCCGGTCGGGACCGAACACCGGCATGTAACTGGCTTCGAGCCAGATTTCCTGGCCGCTCTTGTTCAGGCGCAAAAAGGTCCCGCTAACCGGTTCACCGCGAGCCAGGTCGCGCCACAATTTGGCGTACTCCTCGCTGCGGTAAAACGCTTCTTCACAAAATATCCGGTGATGCTTGCCGCGCACTTCATCAGCGCTGTAACCCATGGCGCTGCAGAAGTTTTCGTTGGCATCGAGCACGATGCCTTCCGGGGAGAACTCAATCATCGCCATTGAACGACTGATAGCGCCCAACTTGGCATTGGCTTCGGTCAGCGCACAACTGAAGCGTTCGATTTCCAGCAAGTCAGCCTTGTGATGTAGGTTGAACATGGTCGTATCACCCTAAGCGCGGTTTTTTTTGACAAATGAAAGTCACGGGTCTTTCAAATCCACCACTACGTTCCACGGAACAGGCACACGCGCCCCTCCAGAAGAAGGACTTGTCAGGTGATTTTTGATGTTGAATCGGAGGGTCCTTGTTGAGACGTCCTCATCAAGACATCCTTCTCTTGATAGCCCGCAAACGGGCCAACCCCAACGTGTTCACTGGCAAACTCTCCTGAGCTTAGCCAGCGGCGTTAGGGTTGCAAGGCCACTAGTCGGCCATTATCGAGGATTGAAACGTTTCATCTCCGCATTTGCGACCCGTCCCCTTCTGTGCAACTACACCGGGGTTCTTGCGGATTATTTTTCTACTACGCCGCCGCCCGCGCCTGCAAACTCAAATGCGCCCGTTGCCCCGGTGCCAGGCTGAGGCTGTCGGTGCCGCCGCTTGCTGCTTCGACGCAGACGAACTCGGATATTTCGTTCCAGCTCACCCCCAGCAACGGTCGCGAACCAGGATGCCAGACCACCGTGTCAGCCGTGTCGCCGGTGTCGATGCACAGCGCCCTCTGCCAGGCATGGTCGTTGAGCTGTAATTCTCCGTCATGCTGGAACACTCGCTGGCAGCCGCCATCGACGCGCAACTCGCCTTCCTGCTGACACATCTGCCGGTTCAAGTGGTCGTAACCCTTCGCGCCGTCGAGCCCAGACAGCGCTACCTCACCGACATCACCAATACGCCAGTAAGCGTGCAATGCCTGACTCAACTGGCAAGGCATGTCGTCCTGATGCTCGGTGCTCAGGCGCAGATCCATGCTTTCACCCAGATGTGCGTGCAGGTCGACGGTCCAGTCGCACAGTTGTAATTGCCAGTGCAGTCGCACGCCCTCGTCGTCACTGCTGCTGTCCAGCAGCTTCCAGTCGAGCAAGCGCGCCCAACCATGGGACGGCCAGGCGTTTTCGCTCGGATGACGGCCGTACCACGGCCAGCACACCGGCACGCCACCACGAATGGCGCCGACCTGCGGCCACTTCGCCGCGCACCACAGCCAGGGTTTCTGGCCCTTGGGCTGGAAATGCAGCAACTGCGCGCCCTGGCGACTGAACACCGCCTGACACAGCGGATGATCAATCACCAATACGTCGCGCTTCTGATAGCGCTCCCACGCAAACACCGGACGTTCGCGCAAGGATTTGAAGAAGCGTTGTAGCGGATGCTCAAGCATGTGCCACGGTCCTGAAAAACATGGAGGTATTCAAACGCTTTAGTAACAAACTCACTGTGGCATTGCTCTCATACACAAAAAAAAGCGGACAGCCATGGCTGTCCGCAAATGCGCACATAGAGAGGAGCTTATCGCAGTCGCGTTAGAACACCGACTGAATTTTCAGGCCGGCGACCAAAGCGTTGTCGACTTCATCCACACCACCCGGGTGAGTGATGTATTGCAGGTTGGGACGCACGGTCAGCCAGTTGGTAACGTGGAAGCCGTAGTTGAGTTCGTAGTTGTATTCGGTGTCACGCAGCGGCGAGAACAATGGATCACTGTATTCGCTGACGCCATTGGAGGCGTTGACCAGTTCGGCGTTTTTCTTCACGTCATCGTTGACATGGATACGGGCGAAACCAATACCGAGGTCATCTTTCGGACGCGCATCAAACGGACCTTTGTAGACGAACATCAGCGACTGGTAGTTGTCGACGATGTTGGTGTCCTTGTCGTGGAAAGTGGCGTTGGCTGCGATGTTCAGACCACGGGTAGCATCACCGTTGTGGCTGGTGAGTTGCTGTTGGGCAACGAACCAGTAACCGTGCTTGCTGCTGTGGCTGCGATAAGCGTTGCCGCTGGTGGCCGCATCGTCGCCGTTGTCATCTTCGCGAACGTCATCGGCGCTGGCAGTGCTTTTGTAGTAACCGACACGGTATTCGCCCGGCAGGTTACCCGGGTTAGGCAGCCACACCAGTTCGACCGGCAGGACGGTGCCTTTCGTACCGCTGCCGCTGAGCTTGAAGCCGTTGCCGTGTTCCAGTTGCGACGGGTTCTGGTTGTACGCGCCGATCTGCGCATACCACTCAGGCGAGAAGTTGTACTTCACGCGGATTGCGGCCTGGCTGACTGGCCAGTTGTACCAGATGTTGGTGGCCCAGTTACCCACCTGGGAACCGCAGAACGCCAGGTTCTGGAATTCGCACGGGAAGGTGTTGAAGTCTTCGCCTTCACCGAAGTAACCGGCCTTGACGTCCAGTTTGTTGTCGAAGAACTGATGCTTGATCCACAGTTGGGTCAGACGGACCATGTGGCCACGACCGTAGACTTCCTGCGAGGAACTCAGGGTGCCGGCACGCGGATCGCCGACGCGGTCGTTGGAGATGTTCTCACCGTTACGGTTGGTGAGCTGGATCTTCGCCTGGGTGTCATCCCAGCCAAACAGCTTTTCCAGGTCCAGCGCCGCACCCAAACCAAATTGGTCGGAATAACGCGCGGTCTTGTCATCGTTGAACCCGCCGTGGAGGTTGCCGCCCACTTCACCGACGTAGTCCATCTTGATGTCGATGCCTTGCTCGATCAGCTTGGTTCGCTCGCCACCCCAGTCGCCGGTCATCCACTCGGAATCGGAGCTGAACGCATCAGCCGCTTGCACGCTACCGGCCAGCATCATTGCCGCAATTGCCGATAACTGGCAGATAAGCTGAGCGTTGTTCTTCTTCTTCATCCCTACATCCTCGTTTTATTGTTATTAACTTTTCTTTTTCTAACGCGGTTACATCGGTTGCAACGGATGACAGGCCATCCGCCACGGATTCCCCCTCTGCAGGAGCCGGCTTGCTGGCGATAGCAACCTGACTGTCGACATCAATGTTGAATGTCAGACCGCGATCGCCAGCAAGCCGGCTCCTACAGTTTTTGATCTTCAGCGACCTTTGAACTGGGTGACGTTGGCCGCGTGCGGCTCGGTTTTCGGCAGGCCGGCAACCCCCAAACGCTCGCCGGTCTTGGCATCGAACAGCAGCACTTTCGCCGGATCGAATTGCAGGGTCAGGGTCTCGCCCACGGCCGGTGCAACATCGGGTGCCAGGCGGCAGCAGACTTTGGTGTCGTTGAGATTGACGAAGACCAGGGTGTCCGGCCCGGTCGGTTCGGTGACCTGGACTTCGGCACGAATGGTTGGCAGACCGTTCGCTTCGCCGTTGGCCAGGACAATCTGCTCCGGACGCATGCCGAGGATCACTTCGCGGTCTTCAAGACCGGCGTCCTGCATGCCCAGCGGCAATTCGCAACGGGCCTGGCCACTGTCGAGCAGCGCCAGCAGACGACCGTCCTTGCGTTGCAGACGCAGCGGGATGAAGTTCATCGGCGGCGAACCAATGAAGCTCGCCACGAACAGGTTGGCCGGGTTGTTGTAGATGTCTTTCGGCGTACCGAACTGCTGGATGATCCCGTCCTTCATCACCGCCACTTTGTCGCCCAGAGTCATCGCTTCGATCTGGTCGTGGGTCACGTAGACCGTGGTGGTTTTCAGGCGCTGGTGCATCAATTTCATTTCGGTGCGCATCTCGACCCGCAGCTTGGCGTCGAGGTTGGACAGCGGTTCGTCGAACAGATAAATCTTCGGCCGCCGCGCCAACGCACGGCCCATCGCCACGCGCTGTTGCTGGCCACCGGAGAGCTGGCCAGGTTTGCGATTGAGCAGGTGTTCGATCTGCAGCAACTTGGCGACGCGAGTGACTTCCTCATCAATGGCCGACTGGCTCATCTTGCGAATTTTCAGGCCGAACTCGATGTTCTCACGCACGCTCATGGTCGGGTACAGCGCGTAGGACTGGAACACCATGGCGATGTCGCGATCCTTGGGGCTCATGCCGCTGACGTCCTGGTCGCCGATCATGATCGCGCCGCCGGTGATGGTCTCGAGACCGGCGATGCAGTTCATCAGGGTCGACTTACCGCAGCCCGACGGGCCGACAAGGATCAGGAACTCACCGTCCTTGATCGATAATTCAATGTTCTTCAGGGTGTCCGGCAAACCGGCGCCATAGGTCTTGTTTACATTGCGAAGTTCGAGCGTAGCCATGATTACCCCTTGACTGCGCCGGCCGTCAGCCCGCGCACGAAATACTTGCCTGCGACCACATAGACCAGCAGGGTCGGCAGCCCGGCGATCATCGCCGCTGCCATATCAACGTTGTATTCCTTGGCCCCGGTACTGGTGTTGACCAAGTTGTTCAGCGCCACCGTGATCGGTTGCGAATCACCGCTGGAGAACACCACCCCGAACAGGAAGTCGTTCCAGATCTGCGTGAACTGCCAGATCAGGCAGACCATGATGATCGGCGTCGACATCGGCAGGATGATCCGGCGGAAGATGGTGAAGAAACCCGCACCGTCGAGGCGCGCCGCTTTCACCAGTGCATCGGGAATGCTGATGTAGTAGTTACGGAAGAACAGCGTGGTGAACGCCAGGCCGTAGACCACGTGCACGAACACCAGGCCGGTGGTGGTGCTCGCCAGGCCCATCTTGCCGAGGGTGAACGAAGCCGGCAGCAGCACGGTCTGGAACGGCAGGAAGCAACCGAACAGCAGCAGGCCGAAGAACAACTGCGAACCACGAAAGCGCCACATCGACAGCACGTAGCCGTTCAAGGCACCGATGGCCGTGGAGATCAGCACTGCCGGAACGGTGATCTTGATCGAGTTCCAGAAGTAACCGTCAACCGTGGCCCAGGCCTTGACCCAGCCGATGCCGCTGACCACGGTCGGCCAGCTCAACAGGTTGCCGGTGCTGATGTCTTCCGGGGTCTTGAAGCTGGTCAACAGCATCACCACCAGCGGAATCAGGTAAAGCAGTACGGCGAGGATCAGCACCGCGTAGATCGCGATACGGCTGAGGCTGATCGCAGGTTTGGCAGCGAGACTAGTCATGACGCTTGGTCCTCAGCTCGGAGTACAGGTAAGGCACGATGATTGCGAGAATCGCACCGAGCATCAGAATCGCACTGGCCGAGCCCATGCCCATCTGGCCGCGGCTGAAGGTGAAGGAATACATGAACATCGCTGGCAGGTCCGAGGAGTAACCCGGGCCACCGGCCGTCATCGCCGCCACCAGGTCGAAACTCTTGATCGCGATGTGCGCCAGAATCATCACCGCACTGAAGAACACCGGACGCAGGCTTGGCAGCACCACTTTCCAGTAGATGCGCGGCATGCTCGCGCCATCGATCTGCGCGGCACGGATGATCGATTGATCAACGCCGCGCAGGCCGGCGAGGAACATCGCCATGATGAAACCCGAGGCTTGCCAGACAGCAGCAATCACCAAGCAATAGACCACGCGATCCGGGTCAATCAGCCAGTCCAGGCGGAAGCCTTCCCAACCCCAGTCACGCAACAATTTGTCCAGGCCCATGCCCGGGTTGAGCAGCCATTTCCAGGCCGTACCGGTGACGATCATCGAGAGCGCCATCGGGTACAGGTAAATGGTGCGGATGAAGCCTTCGCGACGGATGCGCTGGTCGAGGAACACCGCCAGCAGTACGCCGATCACCAGGGTGATGCCGATGAACATGCCGCCGAACAGCGCCAGGTTCTTGCTCGCCACCCACCAGCGATCGTTGTCGAACAGCCGCGCGTATTGCGCCAGGCCTGCCCATTTGTAGTTCGGCAGGAAAGTCGAAGTGGTGAACGACAGAACGAACGTCCACAGGATGTAGCCATAGAAGCCCACCAGCACGATGAACATGCTCGGCGCCAGCACCAGTTTTGGGAGCCAGCGTTGCAATGCATCGAACGGCGAGGCCTTGCTGAACACAGCAACAGAACTCATGGGGAAATCCAGTAACAGGAATGAAGACTACATGCAGATCCCTTGTAGGAGCCGGCTTGCCGGCGATAGCGGTAGATCAGTCGATGGATCCGTTGACTGACACTCAGCCATCGCCAGCAAGCCGGCTCCGACACAGGGGCCGGCGTTGCTTGCGGTTATTTGGCCGACTGAACCGCCGCGCCGAGTTTCTTGGCCGCATCGGCCGGGTCGGCTTTCGGGTCGTTGATGTAGTTGGTCACGACATCGAAGAACGCACCCTGTACCGCCAGCGTCGTCGCCATGTTGTGCGCCATGCTCGGTTGCAGGCCGCCGGACTTGGCGTCAGCCAGGAAATCCTTGGCCGCGGTCTGGGCGCACGAGTCGAAACCGTACTTGCCCATGTCGGCGAGCATGTCGTTCCGCACCGGGATCGAACCTTTGTTGATGCTGAAGACTTTCTGGAAGTTCTCGCCCAGCACGACTTTGGCGATGTCCTGCTGACCGGCTGCTGTGCCTTTGTCTTTCTGCTTGAACACCGCCAGCGAGTCGATGTTGTAGGTGAACGCCTTGTCGGTGCCCGGGAACGCTACGCACTCGTAGTCCTTGCCGGCGACTTTCTTGGCAGCGGTCCATTCGGATTTGGCCCAGTCACCCATGATCTGCATGCCGGCCTTGCCGTTGATGACCTTGGCCGCTTCAAGGTTCCAGTCCTGGCCTTTGCCGTCGGCGTCCATGTAGGTCGCGACTTTCTTCAGTTCGGTCAGGGCCTTGACCATTTCCGGACCGGTCAGCGCGCCGTTGTCGAGATCAACCAGGGCTTTCTTGTAACCATCGACACCCATGACCGAAAGCACAACGGCTTCGAACACGGTGCTGTCCTGCCAAGGCTGGCCGCCGTGGGCGAGCGGAATGAAACCGGCAGCCTTGAGCTTGTCGCCAGCGGCGTAGAATTCTTCGAGGGTGGTCGGGTTCTTGGTGATACCGGCTTTCTTGAAGACTTCCGGGTTGATCCACAGCCAGTTCACCCGGTGAATGTTCACCGGCACGGCCACGTAATCACCTTCGTACTTCACGGTATCGGAGACTTTCTTGTCGAGCAGGCTGTCCCACTTCTCTTCCTTGGCAACGTCCTTGAGGACATCGGTGTCAAGGAGACCGGTCGACGCCCATTCCTGGATGTCCGGGCCCTTGATCTGCGCAACGCCTGGCGGGTTGCCGGCAACCGCGCGGCTTTTCAGCACGGTCATGGCCGTCGCACCGCCACCGCCAGCCACGGCGCCGTCTTTCCAGGTGAAACCGTCTTTTTCGACTTGGGCCTTGAGTACATCAACGGCAGCCTTTTCACCACCGGACGTCCACCAGTGCACGACTTCCACCGAACCTTTGGAATCGGCCGCGGAAACACTGAGAGGCAGAATGGCGAGCGGGAACAGGGAGGCGACAGAAATGACAGTAGCGAGGCGAGAAATCGCATTCATCTGAGATGTACCTTTCTTGTTGTTATGCATGCAAGTCTGGTGCTTGCGCTGCATAGGAGTTTAAACAGGGGATGTCCCTGCGCAGGTAACGAAGGGACGTGCGAATGTCACTGCATGGTTACATAGAACCGGTCTGGGACAATTGCGCCAGAGCCGTTGCCATGCTGGGTGACAAGGGTAGACGAGGGATCAGCACGGCTTGCCAGGCGTGATAAAGATCCGGTTTTCCCGGCCAGATATCGGCACTTGGGCGGTTCAATGGATCGAGTTCGTGATGCCAGCTGCCGTCGCAACGGTCTATGAAATGACTGTCACAGAACTCCCAGAACAGTCGGTACCAGCGTTCGAATTGCTTATCGCCGGTACGTTGCAGCAGCGCACTGGCAGCCGCACTGGCTTCGCAATGGGTCCAGTGCAGGCGATGGCGGACCACCGCTTTGTTGTCCCAGTCGAGGGTGTACACAATGCCCGGCGCGCCGTCGACGTCCCAACCGTGGCGGCAGTTTTGCTCGAAGAGTTTTTGCGCGTCGGTGGCCAGCCATCCGGGCGTCAACATGCCGGCCTGAACCCGCGCCGCTTCCAGATGCAGTACCAGCCGCGCCCATTCGAAACCATGACCCGGCGTGGTGCCGTAAGGACGGAAACCGTCGGCCGGGTTGTCGTGGTTGTACTCGCGCAGCGGCTGCCAGTTACGGTCGAAATGCTCGATCACCAGATAGTCGTTGGCAGCAGCATGACCGTGAATGACTCGTTCGACGATGCGTTGCGCGCGGCACAACCAGCGATTGTCGTCGGTGACGTCGGCCAGTGCGAGAAAAGCTTCGGTGGCGTGCATGTTGCTGTTGGCGCCGCGATAAGCCTCCTCTTCACTCCAGTCGCGATTGAAGGATTCGCGCATGGCGCCCTCTTCTTCGCTCCAGAAGTACGTGTCGATGATGTCAATGGCATCGTCGAGCAAGGCCTGCGCGCCGGGACGCTGCGCAACCACCGCGGAACTGGCGGCCAACGCGACGAACGCATGCAGATAGGCGTTCTTGCCTGTATTGCCGTCGCGGTGTTCAGCGACGGCGAACCATCCCCCATGCAGCGCATCGCGCAACGGCCCTCGCAGGGCAGCGATGCCGTGATCCACCAGCTCGGCAAAACCCGGCAAGCCTTGAATGTGCGCCATGGCGAAGCTGTGGGTCATGCGCGCGGTGTTCATGGTTTCAGCTTGGGCATTGGCTTTAAGGTGGCCCTTTTCATCCAGATTGCCAAAGCCGTCAGGGAGCTTGGATGCCCTGGCAAACGCCAGCAGGCGCAGGCCTTCGGCGACGAGCCATTGCTGATGAGCGGGCGCGTTCAGCCAACTGCTGAAGGCCGGTTGGAAGGTGTGCATGGGGGACCTTTTTTGTTGTTATGACTGAGGGGCAGCATAAACAACGGAAGGTGCGGAGCTTGTAACGAAGGAGGCGAGTTATGTCACCAATTTGTGACATTCCTCTGTAGAAGCCGGCTTGCTGGCGATAGCGGTAGATCAGTCGATGAATTCGTTGACTGACACTCAGCCATCGTCAGCAAGCCGGCTCCTACAAGGACGGGTGCGTTACTCTATTGTTCGAGGCAACTGCAAGGTCACCCGCAACCCGCCTTCTCGCAGGTTTTGCAGGCTGACTTCACCGCCATGGCTATGGGCAATATTGCGCGCGATCCCCAACCCCAACCCATAGCCCTGCTGCTGCCCGGCCAACCGGAAGTGCGGTTCGAACACCTGCTCCAGCCGCTGCTCCGGAACCCCCGGTCCTTCGTCATCGACATGCAAGACGAACGCACTGTCGTCATCATCGATGTGCAGGTGCGCGTTTTGCCCGTACTTGAGGGCATTGTCGATCAGGTTACCGATGCAGCGCTTGAGCGCCAGCGGCTTGCCCGGATACGCCGCCAATGCCCGCCCATGCTGAGTCACACGGCCGTTGCCGTTCGGTGCCAAGTACGGCTCCACCAGACAATCGAGCACGTGATTGAGATCCACCGGCTCGATGTTTTCGTGGATGTCGGTGTCTTTCACGCATTGCAGCGCGCCCTTGACCAGCAACTCCAACTCATCCAGATCGCGGCTGAATTTGGCTTGTAGCTTTTCGTCTTCGAGCAATTCGACCCGCAGCCGCAACCGGGTAATCGGCGTGCGCAGGTCGTGGGAGATCGCGCTGAACAACTGGCTGCGTTCAGTCAGATAACGGCTGATGCGTTCGCGCATGGTGTTGAAGGCACGCCCCACCTCGACCACTTCACTGCCGCCACCTTCGGCCACCGGCTCGACGTCAGCCCCCAACGACAGATCTCGCGCCGCCCGCGCCAGGCGCTTGAGCGGCCGACTCTGCCAGTGCACCAGCAGACCGATGAACAACAGCAAAAAACCGCTGGTGAGCACAATGAACCACACCTGCTGCGATGGCAGGCCTTGCTCCTCAAGACTGGTATAGGGCTCGGGCAACAGCGAGGCGATGTACAACCATTCGCCCGGCGCCATCTGGATCTGGGTGACCAGTACGGGTGGATTCACCGGCTCCAGGGTCAGCGCGTAATGCGCCCAGGAGCGTGGCAGTTCGTCGAGTTTCAGACCGGCGTTGAAGATCCGCAGATCTTCAGGGCTGACGAAAGTCACCGAAATATCGGTGTCATGGCCAAGGGACTGGCGCAACACTTCATCCACCGCTTTGATCACCGCCTCTTTGCGAGGGGTGATCGGCAGCACTTCCATGCCCAGGGGTTTGTCATTCAGCGTCACCACGAACCGCGTGCCGCCCATGCTGCGCAACTGATCGAGCACCAACGGCCGGAACGCCACCGGCAACGAACGGAAGTAACTGACACTGGCGGTCATCGAATGCGCCAGGCTACGGGCGCTGGTGACCAGGCCTTCAAGTTGTGTTGCGCGCAATTGCGAGACCCAGATCACGCTGGACAACGCTTGTGCAAACAAGACCGCCAACAGCGTCAGCAACAACATGCGCCCGAGCAATGAGCGCGGCACCGGCACCCGTCCGGCGAGTTTGCGCAGGAACTCAGTGACCATTGCTGGTAACCACGTTGGCTGCCAGTTGGTAGCCGCTGCCGCGCACGGTGCGAATCAGGCGCGGTGGTTTTTCGGTATCACGCAGGCGTTGGCGCAGACGGCTGACGGCCATGTCGACAATGCGATCGAGCGGCATCAACTCACGGCCGCGCGTGGCATTGCCGATGGTGTCGCGGTCGAGGATTTCCTGCGGATGATCGAGGAACAGTTTCAACAAGGCGAAATCGGCGCCGGACAGAATCACTTCTTCGCCATCGATGTGAAACAGCCGATGGCTGACCATGTCCAGACGCCAGTCATCAAAGGCCAGCACTTCGCTTCCGGAACGCTCCTGGCCGAACTGCGCGCGGCGCAACAAGGCTTTGATCCGCGCCTGCAATTCACGCGGACTGAAGGGTTTGCCGAGGTAATCGTCGGCGCCCAGCTCCAGGCCGATGACCCGATCAGCCTCGTCGGAGCTGGCCGTGAGCATGATGATAGGCACCTGGGCCCGGCGCGGGTGCTGGCGAATCCAGCGACACAAACTGAAACCGTCTTCGTCCGGGAGCATTACGTCGAGGATCACCAGATCGCTCGGCTCATCGTTCAGCGCCTGACGAAAACCGGCACCGTCGGGCGTGGTGCGCACCTGGAAACCAGCGCGAGTCAGGTAGGTGTCCAGCAACTCGCGTATCTCTTGATCGTCATCGACCAACAAAATCGACTTGTTGACTGAGCTCACGGGGCGGCGTCCTTGTTGTTTGAATTGGGCGGATTATGCCTGATCGAACATGGATCTTTGTGTCAGGTGAATACCCAATCGCTGGCAAGCCAGCGCCTACAGAATGGGTAGCGAACGGAAGAACACCGAAAACCTGTAGGAGCTGGCTTGCCAGCGATCAAGACGACCGGGTCTCAAGCCTGGTCGAGTGCGACACCCGCACCCATCAATCCGGAATACGGCGACGTCACCAGCCACACCGGAATCCCCTTGAAGTAATCGCTCATGCAGCCCTTGTCGGCAAAGCACCGGGCGAAACCGCTTTCGAGGAAAAAATCGGCAAACCGTGGAATCACCCCACCCACGATGTACACACCACCGCGCGCACCGGTGGTCAGCACGTTGTTGCCAGCCACGCGGCCGAGCCAGCAGCAGAACTGTTCGAGCACTTCCAGGGCAATCGGATCGCCCGCCAAACCGGCAGCGGTAATCGCCTCCGGGGTTTCGAGCACCGGCGTATGACCGTCCACCGCACAAATCGCCCGATAGACGCGGGGCAAACCGCCGCCACTCAACGCCGTTTCAGCGCTGACATGGCCGATCTCATTGAAGATGTGCTGCCACAGTTGAGTCTCGCGCGGACTGCTCAGCGGTAAGTCGACATGGCCGCCCTCCCCCGGCAGCGCGGCGAAACGCCCTTCGCCCAGATCGAGCAAAGTGCCAACGCCCAATCCCGTACCGGGACCGATCACCACCGCCGGACGCAACGGCTCCGGCGTGCCTTCGCAGACCACGCGAAATTCGCCCGGTTGCAAACGGGTCATGCCCAGGGCCATGGCCGAGAAGTCGTTGACCAGCAACAGTTGCTCCACCTGCAAGGCTTGGCAAAAACCCTTGCGACTGAGGCGCCAGTGGTTGTTGGTGAACTTGAATTCGTCGCCGCTCACGGGGCCTGCCACCGACAGGCACACCGATCCGATCGAACCCGGCGCCAGGTCCAGCCCCCTCAGGTAGAGGCTGATGGCCTCTTCCGGGCTGGCGAAATCTGCCGTCGCCAGCACCTGGACTGATTCCAGCTGCTGGTTTTTCCACAACGCGAAACGTGCGTTGGTCCCACCGATGTCACCGACCAAAGCCAGTTTCAATTAAGCGTCTCCAGGGCAGAAGTGAAGGCGCTGGCGCCCTGCTCTGCGGAGCTGAAGGCCATGCGCATGAAACCAAACAGCTCGCGACCGGTGCCGATGTTGTTGCCCAACAGGCCTTTGGCCGGCGTGCGCGCTGCGAATTCTTCGGCGTCCACCTTAAGCTCCAGGGTGCCTTTGACGCCATCGACGCGGATGATATCGCCCTCTTGCACTCGCGCCAAAGCACCGCCCACATAAGCTTCGGGGCTGACGTGAATGGCCGCCGGGATTTTCCCCGACGCGCCGGACATGCGTCCGTCGGTCACCAGCGCGACTTTGAAGCCACGATCCTGCAGCACACCGAGGAACGGCGTCATTTTGTGCAGCTCCGGCATGCCATTGGAACGCGGGCCCTGGAAGCGCATCACCGCGACAAAATCCTTCTCCAGCAGACCGGCCTTGAACGCGTCGGCCAAATCCTGCTGATCCTGGAACACCATCGCTGGCGCTTCGACAATCTGGTTTTCCAACGCCACGGCGGACACCTTCATCACGCCACGACCGAGGTTGCCTTCCATCACCCGCAAACCGCCCTCTGCCGAAAACGCGCGCGCGACCGGGCGCAGGATGCTTTCGTCGAGGCTTTCGGTGATGCCTTCACGCCAGACCAGTTCACCGTTGTCGAGGAATGGTTCCTGGGTGTAGCGGCTCAGGCCGTGACCCAGCACGGTGTTGACGTTTTCGTGGAGCAGTCCGGCTTCCAGCAGCTCGCGGATCAGGAACGACATGCCGCCCGCCGCCTGGAAGTGGTTGATGTCGGCTTTGCCGTTCGGGTAGACGTGGCTCAGGGTCGGCACCACCTCGGAGAGGTCGGCCATGTCCTGCCAGGTCAACTGAATACCCGCCGCCATGGCAATCGCCGGCATGTGCAAGGTGTGGTTGGTCGAGCCGCCGGTGGCGTGCAAAGCCACGATCGAGTTAACCAGCGAACGCTCGTCGACGATTTCGCCGATCGGCAGGTAGTTGCCGTTCTGTTTGGTAATGCGCGTCACCTGATGCGCCGCTTCGCGGGTCAGGGCGTCACGCAACGGTGTGTTCGGGTTGACGAAGGAAGCACCCGGCAAGTGCAGGCCCATGACTTCCATCAGCAGTTGGTTGGTGTTGGCGGTGCCGTAGAAGGTGCAAGTGCCGGGGCTGTGGTAGGAATTCATTTCCGACTCCAGCAGCTCTTCGCGGCTGGCCTTGCCTTCGGCATAGCGCTGGCGCACATCGGCTTTCTGCTTGTTGGAAATGCCCGAGACCATCGGCCCACCTGGCACGAAAATCATCGGCAAATGACCGAACCGCAACGCGCCCATCATCAGGCCCGGGACGATTTTGTCGCAGATGCCGAGCATCAGCGCGCCATCGAACATGTTGTGGGATAACGCCACGGCGGTGGACAGCGCGATCACCTCGCGGCTGGGCAGGCTCAGTTCCATGCCCGGTTCGCCCTGGGTCACGCCATCGCACATGGCCGGGGTGCCACCGGCGAATTGGCCAACCGAGCCGATTTCACGCAGGGCTTTTTTGATCAGCTCCGGAAAGACTTCGTACGGTTGGTGCGCCGAGAGCATGTCGTTATATGACGAAACAATGGCGATGTTGGCGGAGTTCATCATCCGCAGGCTGTTCTTGTCGTCGCTGCCGCAGCCGGCCACGCCGTGGGCAAAGTTGGCGCATTGCAGCTTGCCGCGCATCGGACCGTCGCTGGCCGCACCGCGAATCAGTGCAAGGTAAGCCTCACGCGTGGCGCGGCTGCGGGCGATAAGCCGTTCGGTGACCTCAAGGACGCGGGGATGCATGTGTAGAACTCCAGGCTAACGGATGTGGCGACCTGATTGTCTATGCTGATCAAAGGCCGGTGTCGATGGGATGACAGACGGTTTTCTTGATCGGTTGGACCAGTTGATTCAGGTCACTCGTTGTAGATTGAACAAAATATTGCCACTAAAAAGGCTTGTTTTCTATTTTTTTGCGAATAATCTTGTAATTCCAACAACAAAACGACGGCGGCGCTGATAAATGACTCTTCGAATCGCAATCAATGGTTTTGGCCGTATCGGTCGTAACGTCCTCCGGGCACTCTATACCCAAGGCTATCGCCAGGATTTGCAGATCGTCGCCATCAACGACTTGGGTGACAGCGCGATCAATGCGCACTTGCTCAAGTACGACACGGTTCACGGCACGTTCGATGCCGATGTCCAGCATGATCAGGAAAGCCTCACCGTTAACGGCGACCGTATAGCGGTCAGCGCCATTCGCAATCCGGCCGACCTGCCTTGGGCGGCGGAAAAAATTGATGTCGTGTTCGAATGCACCGGTCTGTTCACCGACCGCGCCAAAGCCGCCGCGCATATTACGGCCGGCGCACGCAAAGTCATCATCTCGGCTCCGGCCAAGGGCGCCGACGCCACCGTGGTTTATGGGGTCAACCACGACATTCTGCGCCAGTCGCACCAGATTATTTCCAACGCATCGTGCACCACCAATTGCCTGGCCCCGGTGGCCCAAGTGCTGCACCGCGAACTGGGCATCGAAAGCGGTCTGATGACCACGATTCACGCCTACACCAATGACCAGAACCTGACCGACGTTTATCACACCGACCCGTACCGCGCCCGTTCGGCCACCCAGAACATGATCCCGAGCAAGACCGGTGCCGCCGAAGCGGTCGGCCTGGTGCTGCCGGAACTGGCAGGCAAACTGACCGGCATGGCGGTGCGTGTTCCGGTGATCAATGTTTCCCTGGTCGACCTGACCGTGCAGCTCAAACGCGAAGCGTCGGCCGATGAAGTCAACGCGCTGCTCAAGGAAGCCAGCCAGCACTCGAAGATCCTCGGCTACAACACACTGCCGCTGGTTTCGAGCGATTTCAATCACAACCCGCTGTCGTCGATCTTCGATGCCAACCACACCAAGTCCAGCGGCAAGCTGCTCAAGGTGCTGGCCTGGTACGACAACGAATGGGGTTTCTCCAACCGCATGCTCGATAACTGCCTGGCGCTGTGTAACGCCGAGTAATGTTCGCCTGCAAAATCGCCATCGCCGGCAAGCCGGCTCCTACAGGGATCGTATACGACGGACCTTGTAGAAGCCGGCTTGCTGGCGATGGCGTCCTCAGCATCCCCCTCGCAAATCGCCTGTGGAACACCCCATGATCGGTATCAGTTTTACGCAAAAGACCATGGCCGCGCGCAAGCGCATCGCCCTGGTCGCCCATGACCACTGCAAAGTGTTTTTGCTGGACTGGGCCGAGCGGCAAAAAGACAAACTTGCTCAGCATGAGCTGGTCGCTACCGGCACCACGGGGTTGCTGTTGCAACAACGCCTCGACTTGCCCGTAGAAAGCATGATCAGTGGCCCATTGGGCGGCGATCAACAGCTCGGCGGCCGAATCGCCGAGCAACGGGTCGACATGCTGGTGTTCTTCTGGGACCCGTTCGAACCGCAGCCACACGACCCCGATATCAAGGCGTTGTTGCGCGTCGCGGCGGTGTGGAACATTCCGGTAGCGTGTAACGAATGCAGCGCCGACTACCTGCTCAGCAGCCCGTTGATGGATCAGGCGCATGAGCACCGGATTCCGGATTACACGGCGTATTTGTCGGGTCGGTGTTAAAGCGCGCCTAAGGTCCCATGCTGCGCAGGCGTTCAAAATGAGCCTGCGCCGACTCTTCGGGTCGCGGAGCCCAGTTTCTGATACCAGGCGTGTGCATCTCCCGCAGACGCTCGACCACCAAAAATTGCAGCTGCTCCGGCGTCTGCCATCCCCATCGTTCTGCCAGGTCGAGCTGTTCTATCAGCCAGGCTTTCGGCGACAGGTTTTCAGGCATTCGGGCCAGGTCCTCACTGTGCTCGGCCAACAAATACTGACCAATATTGGCCAACAATATCGCCCTCCCCTGGCTTGCCGGCACTGGAACATCCAGCCATTGCGGGCTGTCGGAGACTGGATAGTGACCTGGAGCCGGATTTTCCGCAGTCGCCCAGTGCTCACCCTGCCAGTAGCAAACACTGATGACCGGACCGAGATACTCCGGATATGCAGACTCCGGAAGGTGAGCCAGTGCCCGCGCCAGCACTCGATTATCGTGAAAACGGTACAGCGCCTGTTGCGGCCGTTGCCCGACTAGCAAGCGTTCGCGCCAGTGTCTGACCAGTCCCTCGAGATCACGATCACAAAGGCTCGCCAGCCATCCCCAATCACGCACAGATCCTTCGATCAATTCATTCAGCAATGACAGATCGAGGTCACCTATCAGAAAAATGAAAGGACCGGCCGTCTCCAGGCTGGCGACCGTGGTTGCGCTGTAAACGCTGCGATATTGCTCGCCTTGACTCACTCGCAGCAGGCGCTGGTGAAACTCGGGCACTGCATCTGCATCCAGAACCAGACACAGGATATGGCCCCGCTGTAATTGGCTGGCCATCCACTTTACCGGCACGTTGTTCATCAAGCCGCTCCTTCAATAGAACAGAGTCCTTCGCGACAAGCTTCACAGAGCGGACAAACGTCTGCGCCCTGCTCGGTAGCAACTGCCATCAAGGTCCGTTGGATTAAAGCAATCACTGGCGCCCGTTCGGCGTGAGACGACAATGCCTGCGTTGCACCCGGTATCAACGGCGCAGCAGGCGTACCCCGCGCTGGACTGCCGCCCACCTCGATTGCACAACTGCTGAAAATGCCACTGGAATTGATCACAAGATGGTGCGCGCCAGCACTCAAGGTCAGGTTTTCATTCGCGTCGAACACCACTTTCACACCAGCCTTGAAATGAACCTCCTGCCCCGCCTCCGCGACCAACACCTCACCCACATAAGTGTGGCTGTTTTGCGCGACATGCAGATGATCATTGGCCATCAGCCGGGTTTTCCGATCACCCGTCGTCGTGCGGTGCTCTTCGGCTTCGAACACACTGGTGCTGACTCCCCTGATGGTTTCCAGGCGTACGTGACCGACTTCCAGCCGACTGTCGTGCTCAATTTTCTGTTTCATATCTCGCTGCGCGCGAAGGTAGATCAGCTCTCGTCCGAGGCGATCTTCAATATGCAACTCACTAAACCCGCCGCTCTTGGGTGAACTGCGACTGCGAAAGACGCTGCGGGTTTTGTTCTCGGGTAATGCATGGGGGACTGGATTGACGAGGTGATGCAGACAACCGGAGATGATCGGGCGATCAGGGTCGCCATCGATAAAGGTGACCAACACTTCCATTCCTACACGCGGGACGGCGACGACCCCGTAACCGTCGCCAGCCCAAACGGTCGACACTCGCAACCAGCAACTGCTTTTATCGGTTTGCGGATTGGACCGGTCCCAGTAAAAACACACTTTGACGCGACCGTATTGATCACAGTGGATCTCCTCCCCCGCCGGTCCGGTGACTTTGGCGGTCTGACTGCCGGAAATGGTCGGTTTAGTGTGTTTTATCGGCGGCCGATACAGGGCATCCCACGGTGTCACGGTAAAGGTATTGCGATAGCCCTGAAAGTCCGAGGCATGGATGTGACTGGCTATCGCTTCTTCAAATACTTGGGATTGCTGTCCTTGATGCGTCAGGCTGGTCAGGAGCCAAAGGTCATTCCATTGAGCACAATGATGGTCACGCAGGACCAGGAAATGACCGCTGTGCAAGCAACCAAGGTCACTGGCACCTTCCCCTAACCGGCAATCGCTGCGCTGCCGCTCCAGGCTGCGCGTTGCCAGGCGCTTGCCTTCATCCCCAGCGATGAAACGTCCCGGCGCCTGGTATTTCTCCAGATGCGGAGTGGCCGGGCTGCCCGCCTTCCCTTCAAGACGCCAATTGGGTTTTTCAAAATTATAATCGCGCAACATGACGTGGCTGGGTCGAGTGGCCTGGCGCACGCTAAAGCGGTTGATAACCGGGTACTCGGCGACCTGCCCGCTGGCGGGATGAAACGACGACGGGGCTAACCGTCGAAAACAGGTTTGGTCATCGCCGAACACCAATAGATGCCCGTGGGGGCTGTGCTGGAAATGATAGTGAATACCGGCCTCCTCACAGAGCCGTTCGATAAAGGCCAGGTCGGTTTCGTTGAACTGCACGCAGTAGTCGCGCGGTTCATAGTGGGTGGGGCCGAGCTGAAAACTGAACAGATCGCCGAGTATGCCGTGCTGTTTCAGGACCTCAGTGATGATCTGCTCGATGTTCCGTTGCTGAAAAATTCGCTGGTCACTGCACAGCGCCAGGTACGCCAGTTGCGGGACCAATGTCAGCTCATAGCGGGTCAAGCGGTTACCTGATTCGTGTTGCGCAACGCTATGAATCAATCCATGCAAGCCCTCGCCCGGAGGGCCGAAGCCGAGGAACGCAGGCTTGTGCAGCAGCGCCTCGAAATCGATGGATGAGCGCTCGCTGACTAACTCGATAGTGACCTCGTAAGTGTTGCTGATCGATTCACTGGCTTTGAACGCCAGCACCTGAAAGTCGTGCCGCAACCCGGTGATATCGAAATAGAAGCGTGGTCGAGCCTGTGGATCAAACATGGTTTAGTCCTTTAAAAAATTGGTACTTAAAGGTACGAATCAATATCGAACGGCTCGCCCGCCAGCAACAGTTCGCTCTCCAGGGGCTTGGGAACATTCGCGTATTGCACTGAATGCTGATTTTCAGTGTGTCTGGCCCAGCGCTCGATGCTCGCGGCGAACTCCGGTGACTGCGCCGCGCTGCCGTAGACGTCGGTCAGGGAGAGGACGCGACAGCGCAAGGTGTGCAGGCGCTGGCGGGTTCTCTTCAGCCGATCCTGCTCCCGGTTCAAGGCACTCAAGACGGCTTGTTCATTGGCCGTCGCGCCTCGCGGGCCCTCGTTATGGCGCATTTGCCGGGTATGCTCGTAGAGTTTTTCCCTGAACGCTGCCAGGGCATCGTCGATCACTTCGTATTCTCTTGAGGTGACAACGGTTTCGCCGGTTTCCTCGGTTTGCTGCCAGCGGCGCAAGGTCGCCCAGGCGAAAGGAATGTAACTGCCGAGCATCATGTGGTCTTTGTAGTCGATCAGTTGTGCCAGCAGGTTGCCGCGCACCGGCATATCGTTGCGCCGGGTCTGCTCCAGCATTGCGGTGCACGCGTAATTTTCGATCGACTCGCAACCTGGGTCCCACAACACCGCCGACGGCTCATGGCTGACGAAATGCACGGGCATGAAATGCTGCTGTTGCCCGTGATGGTGATAGGGATCACCGCCGACCCGCACCAGCCCCGCGCCGAACAGCAACAGGCCGTAGCCGCTGGCGATCGTCAGCGTCAGGCCCGGCAGCCAGACTTTCCAGTTGGCGTCCATCCAGGGCGCGGGCACGCCAGGGACCGGGTCGTTATTGTTGACCATGCGGTGATGCACAAGGTCGGCGGCGCCCTCGACGAAGGTCGAATCGCCGGCGCGTGGGGCGCCGTAGGTGTAGAGGAGGATGCTGTAGTTAAAGCCTGGACGACGACGTAAAGCTTCGGCCAGCAACAAGGCGATGGCACCGCCGAGGCTGTGTCCGCAGATGATGATCTTTTGCCCGGCGTGAAATTTATCCAGATAGCGCAAGACGAAATCTTTCAGCGCCTTGAACGCGTCGTAAAAGCCCTTGTGAACTTTGCCGTCACCTTCTTCAAATGGCACTTGCAGCGCATCCACATCACGCACCGCGTCCTTCAAACTCGCGGTGCCACGCACGGAAATCAGAATGACTTCGTCGTGATGACAGATGAACGCCTGGGTATCGCCACCGTCTTCCTGGTCATCGAAAAAATGCTGGTTGGCGGGATGCTCCTGGTCTTCGCCTTTGTCCGGATGATTCGACTCATACAGCGTCGGGTCGAACGGCAGGATTTCCAGGCGTCTTGAATACGGCACGTCTTCGTACAGCGGATAGAACCTTTGGGACTGCCCCCGATCGACGCGCCAGTTCTCCCGGAAACCGGCCAACGCTTCGCCAAACAGATTGCCGATGCTCGGGTCGAGGGTGAAGCGCACCTTGTCCAGCGGCCTTTTCGCCGGGTCCTGCGCGAAGTCGGTGTAACTCAAGGTCGCCATCAAGGCCAATTGATAGAGGTTCAGGGCACAGAACGAATCATCGGTGGACAGCATCGGCCGCAAGGCGCGCATCGGCCGCACTTCCAGCACGTTGTGCTGGTTGGGGCTGAGGGCGATGCCAAAGGAATGCTCGGGGCCGAAACCCAGTTCGCCCATGGCCCGGAGCAACGTGCTTTGCGGTTCGTGGAAGCGTTTGACCACCGGTGGCAGGTGCGCGCCATGACGGACCAGGTCGCGTACTTCGACCTGGATGAAGACGTCGGCTTCTTTGATCGCCGGGTTGTGTTCGCGCCGAAATCCGTCGGCGTGGAAGAAACGAGTTTGTTCGGCGCGGACCTGGAGTTCGGTGATGGGGAGGGGGTAGTGCTCTCGTGTTTTCAGTCGTACATATGGTTTTTCGAGTCCGTTGTACCGCTTGTCCATGAGGAGTACGACAGGCCCACGGTAATGGTTTTCTACTTTGGCAAAACCCTCACCGTTCAATCGCCCGGTGTATTCCTGACCGACACTGTCCATGACGGTATAAGGCAAGCCGCCATAGGGTTTTCCGTCGCCAAATTCGTCAACCAGGCGAAAACTCGTCCAATGCCCTCGCAGCGGGCAGGCCAACATTTTGCTGCTAAAGCAGCTCTCGACGTGTTCCTTGTCTGCCATGTTGTTGCTCCATTATTCAGTGCAATTGGGATAAACGCTGCACTCGCGGCCATCCGGCATTTTGAAAGACTTGAAATCGGTGGTATTGCCGTTACAGAACGCGTCTTGGTCTTCAAGACTCTCGCCAAAACAACGTTTCCAGCCATTAGGAAAGCGAACCCATTTGTCTTGTCCCGCGGGCCGCTCCTCAGCCGCCATTTGGAACACCATCCTCACCGTCCTGCCTGGCAAGTGATCGCGCTGCAACACTCCGCCCGCCATGTGTTTCACCATCTGCCCGTCAGCGCCCACAGCTCGACAATGAAGGATCTTTAAAATGCCTCTTGTAGAGGTAGCGGTACGAAACAACCACTGGCATTGCCCCTGAAACTCCTGAGTTCCTGAGCCGGGAAAGTCTGGAAAATCAGCCCCAAGAACGTCGCGAAAGGAA
This sequence comes from Pseudomonas sp. MYb327, assembly GCF_040438925.1. Lineage (NCBI taxonomy): Bacteria > Pseudomonadati > Pseudomonadota > Gammaproteobacteria > Pseudomonadales > Pseudomonadaceae > Pseudomonas > Pseudomonas sp. MYb327. The sequence goes on along the minus strand of NZ_CP159258.1, from coordinate 337,455 downwards.
AGGCTGGCAAAGTCGCCGCTGATGTCGGACCAACGCGTGCCCCACTTCGCATCGAGGTTCAACCTCACACTCCTCAACACCAACGGACAGCCCCCCGCGCGCGTAGTCAGCGGAATCTGGAACTCCGCCGTGCGCGCAACGCTCTGGTATTCGCTTTTGAAGAACTTGCGATTCGGCGCCACTTCCCCGCGTTTGCGCGGCGGGGCTTCGCAAGTTTCGCCGGTGGCCGGCACGTAATAAGCGTCCGCCTTGACCCGAAAATCCGCTGGCACGTCAGCCTGCAAGGTAAAGCTTTGTGCCGGTGCGAAAACACAGCCACCAGCGGCGAGCGACAATGCGCAAATCGCCACGGCGCGAGCCAGTTGCCTGCGTATGACACACAACGATGGCGTGTTTTTGAGAACTGGCTTTTCCCCATCCTGGAGTGCCGTCACTTGATGATCCTGCCAACTGAACCGCTGAAAAAAGAAGTACGCAAATGTGGTTTGTCCATCGTTAACACCACCGGTCCACGGTAGTGATTTTCCATCCTTGCAAAACCCTCACCGTCCAATCGCCCATTACCTTGCTCGTCAACCAGACGAAAACTCGTCCAATGCCCCCGCAGCGGGCAGGCCAGTATCTTTTTGCTGAAACAGCTTTCGACTTGTTCCTTGTCGCTCATGTTGTTGCTCCCTTATTCAGTGCAGTTGGGGTAGACAGTGCAGGTTCTGCCGTCCGGCATTTTGAAATCCTTGAACTGAGGTGGATCCAGACAGAGCTCTTCGATATCTCGTCCCCATACCCCTCCACAGGGTTTCCAGCCGCCCGCTGTTTTGAACCAATACAAATCAAAATAAGGAGCTTCCTGCTCCGCCATCTTGAACACCATCCTCACCGTTCTGCCTGGCAACTGATCACGCTGCAATACCCCGCCCGCCATGCGTTTCATCATCTGCCCGTCCGCGTCTACAGCCCGACAATGCAGGAGTTTCCGGATATTGCGTTTGGGCCCGACGGTACGAAACAACCACTGGCATTGCCCCTCAAACTCCTGAGCCCCCGAGCCGGGAAGGGCTGGAAAATCAGCCCCAAGAACGTCACGAAAGGAAAGGCTGGCAAAGTCGCCACCGATGTCGGACCAACGCGTGCCCCACTTCGCATCGAGGTTTAACCTCACACTCCTCAACACCAGCGGACAGCCCCCGGCACGCGTAGTCAGCGGAATCTGGAACTCCGCCGTGCGCGCAACGCTCTGGTATTCACTTTTGAAGAACTTGCGATTCGGCGCCACTTCCCCGCGTTTGCGCGGCGGGGCTTCGCAAGTTTCGCCGGTGGCCGGCACGTAATAAGCGTCCGCCTTGACCCGAAAATCCGCTGGCACGTCGGCCTGCAAGGTAAAGCTCTGCACAGGGGCAAAAACACAGCCACCAGCGGCGAGCGACAAGGCGAAAATCGTCACTGCACGAGCCAGTTGCCGGTGTATGACACGCAACGATGGCGCGCTTTTGATAACTGACTTTTGCCCGTCCTGGAGTGCCGTCACTTGATGCTCCTGCCAATTGATCCGCTGAAAAACGAAGTATCAACAGGGGTATAGCAGCGATCCAGAACTGTCTGAGGGCCGCGGAAACGTTTGGGAACACGCCTACGTCATGCTCTGAAATATCTGACTTTTGCTGCGATTCCAGGGCATAAAAGTGCGCAATTTTTTGCCAGGCGACGGACGCTTTATCCGCGTGGTCCCGTTCCGAATGTAAAGACAACCCTTACAAACAAACACTTGACCACCCATACAGATGATAAGCATTATCATTCGCTCAAAATGGATCAGGTCCTTCCTCCCCGTGAGTCAATCGCGCTTCAACGACGTCTTCATCACTCAGCGAATCTCTCTGCTGCGCACGCTGGAGCGGATGGTCAACAACCACAGCACCGCCGAAGACCTGCTGCAGGAAACCTACCTGCGCGTGACCCGGGCGCTCAGCGAGCGGGCCATCGATCACCTTGAACCCTTCGTGTTCCAGACCGCGCGAAACCTGGCGCTGGACCATTTGCGCGCGCGACGCATTCATTCGCGCACCATGGTCGACGACGTACCGCTGGAGGTGGTGGAAAGCGTCGCCGCCCCCGCCAGCAGTGCCGAAGACGCTGCCCATGCCGAACAACTGCTCGAGCGTTTGAACGTGCGCCTCAGTCAACTCAGCCCTCGGCAACAGCAGATTTTCATCCTCAGTCGCCTGCACGGTCACAGCTACCTGGAGATCGCCGAGAAACTCAGTGTGTCGCTGAGCACTGTGCAAAAAGAACTGAAGCTGATCATGACGGTGTGCGTCGGCGTCGCCGAGCGGGCGAACGGCCACTGAGTCACCTGTGGCTCGACGGTTTTGCTCATCAGGGCTACCCTTGCCGCTCTTTTACGCTTCACTAAAAAAACAGTCGTGTACGAACACGCCGAGGAAACACCGTGACGGACACCCACCGCTCCCCTGAGCCCTCGACGGCGCAGGACGCTGCTGACGCGATGGACCAGGCCCTGGACTGGCTGATCGTGCTGGACAGCCCGAGCGAAGAACAAACCCGACAATTCCAGCAATGGCTCGCGGCCGATCCGGCGCATGCCGATGCATTCGCCAAGGCCCAAGCCATCTGGAACGGTCCGCAAGTCGCGCAGTGCGCGCAAAGCCTGGCTGCGCGCCCGGCGAAAGTCACCGTCCTGTCACGCCTGCGTCCACACTGGAAACCACTGGCCACCGCTGCGGTGCTGATTCTCGGCCTGTTCAGCTTCAGTAATCTGCCGATGCGTTTGCAGGCTGATCACTTGACCGTGGTCGGTGAACGCCAGCGCCTGCAACTGGAGGACGGTTCAAAAGTCCTGCTCAATACCAACTCGGCGTTTTCCAGCACCATCAACGACCAACAACGCGTGGCCCGCCTGTATCAGGGCGAAGCGTATTTCGAGGTGCAACCCCATCGCGGCCAGCCCCTGGAAATCGATGCCGGCCCTGTGACCGCGAGCGTTCGCGATACGGCGTTTGCCGTGCGTTATCTGGATGGCGTGACGCAGGTTCGGGTGCAACGCGGGGATGTCGACCTGCGTGCCACCCGCGACGACGCGCGGGTTCGCCTGTCTGCCGGGGAAAGTATCCGCATCGGTCCCAACGGTTTCGACCGTCCGTCCAAGCTGGATGCGGCCACCGACCTGGCGTGGGTCCAGGGTCGACTGGTGTTCGAAAACTGCCCGCTGAGCCAGGTTCTGGCGGAACTGCGTCGCTACTATCCAGGATGGATCATCAACAACAACGAGCAGTTGGCCGATGTCGCGGTGACGGGCAATTATCGCCTCGATCAGCCGCTGGACGTGGTGCGTTCCCTCGCCCACATTACCTCCGCCAAGCTTCGGGAATTCCCGGCGCTGGTGATTTTGAACTAAATGAGAATTATTTTTACTCGATAGTCGTTCCTCGTACGTCTCGTTATAGCCAATGCAATTGATTCGCATCTTAAGATGCCAATCAGCACCTATAAAGATTCGTGCGACACGGAGCGCTATCGATGTCCTCTCGCCTTACCCGCCAAGCCTCTTCACCCTCCCGCGTGCTGTCATTGTTGACCGCCGCCATCCTGATGGCCGGCACTGCACCGGTCATGGCCGCCACCACCGAACAACCTAGCCGCAACATGGGCGACTACTCGTTCGCCATTGCGCCGCAGTCGCTGGTGTCGGCACTCAATGCCTTTACTACCGTGACTGGCTGGCAGGTCGGCTTGCCGGCAGAGCTGGGCGAAGGTGTGACGTCCCCGGGTGTACGCGGGTCGCTGCCGCCGGAGAAAGCACTGGATCGCCTGTTGGTGGGGACCAACCTGAGCTATCGCAAACTGGGCAACAACAACATCGTGCTGGAGCGTCGCACCAACGCAGGCACCCTGAATCTGCAACAGGTCACCATCAGCGCCACGCGCAACGAACAAGACGTGACCAGCGTGCCCAGCACCGTCAGCGTTCACACCCGCGAAGAACTGGACCGCAATAACGTCAATACCATCAAGGACCTGGTGCGCTACGAGCCCGGTGTTTCGGTGGGCGGTGCCGGTACGCGCGGTGGTATCAGCGGCTACAACATCCGCGGCATCGACGGTAACCGCGTTTTGACCCAGATCGACGGCGTCGAAATCCCTAACGGATTCTTCAACGGCCCATATGCCAAGACACAGCGCAACTATGTTGACCCGGAGATCGTGAAACGCGTCGAAATCCTCCGCGGTCCGGCTTCAGTGCTCTACGGCAGCAACGCTATCGGCGGCGCGGTCAGCTACTTCACCCTCGACCCGGACGACATCATCAAGCCCGGTCAGGACGTCGGCGCTCGCCTGAAGACCGGCTACAGCTCGGCTGACGAGAGCTGGCTCAAATCCGCCACCGTCGCCGGGCGCGCCGATCAGTTCGACGGCCTGCTGCATTACAGCCAGCGCGACGGTCACGAAACCGAATCCTATGGCAGCAACAACGGTACAGGGCTGGCACGCACTGCCGCCAACCCGGAAGACGTGCGCGCCACTAACGTATTGGCCAAGGTCGGCTGGGACTACAAGGACGACGCACGCCTGGGGTTGACCTACGAGAAGTACAAGGATGATCGCGATACCGATCAGAAAAGCGCCTACGGCGGTCCTTACTTTGCCGGCGCGCCGACCATTCCAGACAGCGTTCTGCCCGGCGGCATGTACCAGTCGCGAACCGGTAACGACACCATTACCCGTGAACGCTTCGGCCTGGAACACAGCTTCGCCCTCGACAGCCTGTTAGTAGATAACGTGAAGTGGAGCCTGAACCACCAGATCGCAAAGACCGATCAGAGTACCGATGAGGTCTACTTCCCGATCACCCGCAAGGTACTGCGTACCCGGGACACGATCTACGAAGAAAAACAGTGGGTCTTCGACGCACAGTTGAACAAGGGTTTCAGCATTGCTGACACCGAGCATCTGCTGACCTACGGCACCACCATCAAGCAACAGAAAGTGACAGGGTCGCGCAGCGGGAATGGTACTTGCCTGGCCGTCGGTCGCGGCTGCACCGCCATCGGCGCCACCAGCGCAGCGGATGCGCTGAAAAAGTCCAGCGACTTCCCGGACCCGACCATCAACACCTACAGCGTGTTCGCCCAGGATCAGATCAGTTGGAACAACTGGACCTTCCTGCCGGGTCTGCGTTACGACTATACGGAGCTCAAGCCGGAGATCACTCAGGAGTTTCTCAACACCGTGTCCGCCGATGGTCGCGGCACCGTTAGCGACGAGAACAAGACCTGGCACAAAGTCTCGCCCAAGTTCGGCCTGACCTACGCCTTCAACGACAATTACACCTGGTACGGCCAGTACGCCGAAGGTTTCCGCACACCGACCGCTAAGGCGCTGTACGGGCGTTTCGAAAACACCACGACGGGTTACAGCGTGGAACCGAACCCGGATCTGGACCCGGAAAAAAGCCAAAGCTACGAGACCGGCCTACGCGGCAACTTCGAGCAGGGCCACTTCGATGTGGCGGTGTTCTACAACAAGTACCGCGACTTCATCAACGAAGACGCCGTCACGCCTGGCTATGACCAGCCGACCTTCCAGAGTGCCAACATCAAGCACGCCACCATCAAGGGGGCTGAAATCAAGGGTCGCCTAAACCTCGACGCCTTTGGCGCGCCACAGGGTCTCTACACCCAGGGCTCGGTGGCTTACGCCTACGGCCGCAACAACGACAACGGCGAGCCGATCAACAGTGTCAACCCGCTGACCGGCGTGTTCGGCCTCGGATACGACCAGGACAACTACGGCGGTCTGCTCAGCTGGACCCTGGTCAAGAAAAAGGATCGCGTCGACGACAGCAACTTCAAGTCGCCGGACGGCGTCAGCAGCCAGTTCAAGACTCCGGGTTTCGGCATTCTGGACCTGAGCGCTTACTACAAAGTGACCAACGACGTGACCCTCAGCGGTGGCGTCTACAACCTGACCGACAAAAAATACTGGTTGTGGGATGACGTGCGGGGTTACGACAACGTAGGTGAAGCCTCGGTGACACAACCAGCCAACCTCGATCGCCTGACTCAGCCGGGTCGCAACTTCGCAATCAATCTGATCTGGGACATCTGAGCCCGTCCCCTCACTGCGCGATTTCATCAATGCTGCGCAGTGAGGATTTTTTACTGTCGCGCACCTGCTCATTCGTCTCGTTACCAGGCTCATCTCTTTCTCAAGGATTTCTCATGACCACTCAGGACACGGCTCAACGCCCGGCCTTGCGCTCGCAACGCCTGAACCAGATCACCCACGAACCGCACAGCAAACTCGATGCTCTGGTCAAAGCTCACGCACCGTTCGAAACCCAGGCCAACTTCGCCCGTTTCGTGGTAGCGCAGTACCTGTTCCAGTCAGAACTTGTAGCGCTATACAACGATGCCGAATTGACCGCCATCGTCCCGGACCTGCCCGCTCGCTGCCGTGCGGAGGCAGCCAAAGCTGACCTCGCTGATCTGGACACCGAAGTGCCGGCGCCGGTCGCTGGCGCGGTGAACAACCCGAGCAAGGCCGAAGCGTTGGGATGGCTCTTCGTTTCCGAAGGTTCGAAGCTTGGCGCTGCGTTCCTGATCAAACGCGCAGTGGGCCTTGGCTTGAGCGAAACCTTCGGCGCCCGTCACCTTGGCGAACCGGCTGGTGGCCGCGCGCAAGGCTGGAAAAATTTCGTCAAAACCCTCGATGAACTGGAGCTCAGCGCAGAGGAAGAATCCGAACTGGACAAAGGCGCCATTGACGCGTTCAACCGCTTTACGGTGTTGTTGGAGCAGGCCTATGCCACTACTCCGGAAATCGCCTGACACACCACCGACCCTGTAGGAGCGAGCCTGCTCGCGATGACGGTCTGACATTCAATAGAGATGTCGGCTATAAACCGCTATCGCGAGCAGGCTCACTCCTACAAGGATTGAAGCAAGTCTGTAGATCCTCTTTCGCCCCCTGAGCCCATGCCCGCCACCTCAAAACTCACCCGTCTGCTCTTCGGTCTGCTGGCCTACATCAGCCTTGGCATCGGCCTGATCGCCATCGTCATCCCTGGCCTGCCCACCACCGAATTCATCCTGTTGGCCGCTTGGGCCGCGACCAAAAGTTCGCCACGCTTGAGTGCCTGGCTGGAAAACCATCGGTTGTTCGGCCCCATTCTCAGGAACTGGCGCAACGGCAAAATCATCGCGCGCCGGGCCAAGGTCAGCGCCACTGTCAGCATGCTGCTCTGTGCATCGCTGATGTTGGTGATGCTCGATCATGGCTGGCCCATTTATCTGGCGATCGTCGGCATGGGCCTGGGCAATCTGTGGATTTGGTCGCGCCCGGAATCACTGACGAAAGCATCCTGAAACCTATACAAATCCGCAAACAAAAGCGCATTTGAAAGTACCTACTTCCTGTTCGGACTTCTCCTACGTGTTTATCAGGTCACCCATTTCTGGGCCCGGCCGTTAAGCATCTTGGAACCCCCATGAAAGAGAAGCCGAGATGAATATAAATGCCGCTGCATCTTTTCAAATTACCCCCCTCCAACCGCTGAAGGCGAACACGGAAAAACATCAACTTGAGAAGGTCGAAAGCCGGGAAATAAATGAAGGAAGGGCTCGATTAACCATCGAGAAACTGATGGCTCCGCAACGGATGGGTATCAGCATCGATGACTTGGATGAACTGGATGAGTTTTTAAAAACAACCAGTCTTGGCCCCGGATCCGGTGACCTAAGTTATCGGATGGAAAATTTTAGAGACACAATCCTTCGGGGTAACGAATTTCGAGCAGCCGAGACGCTTCGCACAATGGAAAGGGTTTACTCTGATTTCAAACAAGACCTGCACAGTAAATGGCCCGCGTTAGCCGATAAGGTTTTCGGCTTCACGGTGTCTGAGGACGGTCGATTGCAAGTCACTTCGCCGCTCAACACCCTGGATGCCCGGGAAAAGGAAACGTTGGACACTCTGTTGAATGACTACAAAAACTTGCAATTCTTGACCCTGAAGCACGCCAAGGCCGTGATAGAACTGGTCCAGCAGGATAAGCAACAGTTCGAAGGCAAGGTGAAGCTGGACGTGACCAACTTCCATAAGATGATTGACTATGGATTGCTACTGAACAAAGGTGCACTTCAGGTGCAATACGCAGGCTCGTGGCTGGACCAATTACATAAAAATGCCGAAAAAGATCCGATTGAAAAAAATCAGGGACTGCATATCGAAGCCTGACCCTTTGATAAAACCCGGCAAAGCGAATGCCAAACGCTTCGCCGGGTGCGTGACAGGCCTAGTTGCGCAGCATCCGTTGATAACAGATATGAGCCAACGAAACGTTTGGCACATTGTGGCCGCCCACTCCCGATGCCTCTTTTCCCTGAACCTTGATCAACCAATACCCCAGGTTATATTCAAGTTCCCACTGATAGTTATACTTGCCACTGCGGGTCCAGAAAGGGTCGGACTTTAGATTGCCGTAACACTCGCCCAACCGAACGACACTCGCCGCATTACCGGAACTGTCCGTCATAAGGTCAAACTCTGCATCATCCGCGCCCTTGTTCAATATCAAAGTAGCGGTAGCGCCTTCGAGCGCATGCCCTGTCGAATCCTGCAACCGGACCGACCAGTTCAAGGCTATGTAGACTTGGGTGGTCGCCCAGTAAAGCGGCAGTTGACTAGCGTCGCCACGCACGAGACTGTCTGTGTAATAGGGCGCTGAACCAAACTCGACTGGGTAGGCTTCACCTGCCACGAACGGGACAGATGCTGACTTCGAGATACGAATCTGCACTTCCTGGTTCGGCTGTAAGCCAGACACCGTAAGCGGTGTCCCCCAAGGAATTGCAGACCAGGCGCCATCGAGATTGTATTCGAGGGTCAATGACCGACCGTTCACCACTTTCGCATTGATCCATACATCCTGCCCTCGCACGGCCGTGAAGCTGTAATGCTTCACCTCCGATTCATCAGCCAGACTGACCTCAAGGGTATTCAGCTTGTCGGGCAGCGCGGTGGCCCCCAGGTTTACTTGAGCGGTAATACTCGAAACAGCCGCCGCATTCAAATAAGACATTGCGGGCGCCGCTCCCGCCGCCAACATCATCCCCCAAAACAACAATACCGAGCGCAACCCGGTCTTTTTAAAACAACTAATCCACATAAAGTTTTCCGATTAATGACTATCAGACGCCGGAGTTAAAAACTTCCGAAAGGGTTCCACCGAAATGGCATCTGCATTTAAGCGCCTTGGTCTTTATGAGAAGCGGTACATATATATTTTTGTAAAATTCATTTAAAGCACAAAAACAAACCTCGCGATTTTCGACAAATTGAGGACTTTTTACCCGACGCTTATGCGCAATGGGCTAGTTAATCTTGGACTTGATCACGGCAGCCCCCGCCAAACTCCCGCAGCCCAACCGTGATTTCCCCCGTTTTTATTTCGTTTTTCGGCACATTTTCCCGCGCAAACGTTCAACCCTTACCGTTCGTCGGCAGGTCCCTCATGCAATCTCCTCTCCACGCCGATGAGTATTGAATGGCGCTGAATGGATTTGGCGTATTGAGTCGTCCCTGACTCCTAGCCAACAGCTCATCCATTCGCGAGTTCGCCCCATGTTCGACTCACTGTCCATCCGCCTGAAAATTGTCCTGCTCTCCGGTCTGTGCCTGCTTGGCGTGGTCGCGTTGATCGTCGGCATGAATTTCTACCAAACCAATGAAAACGACGAATTGGTCAGCAATTCCAGCAGCAAGATGCTCACCGACAGCGTGCAGGACTTGCTGCAGGCCAAGGCAGCCGAGCAAGCGGTGCGGGTGCAGAAGACCTTCGGCGAAACGCTGACGGTGGTGACTGCCCTGGCCGATCAGATCAAGGACATGCGCGCCATGGCCACCAAGCGGTCGCTGGAGGCTGGCGCGCTGCGTGAGGAATTGAACCAAAGCCTGAAAACCGCGTTCGAGCGCAACAGCAAAGTGCTGGGGATCTGGCTGGCGTTCGAGCCCAATGGCCTGGATGGCAAGGACAGCGAGTTCGCCAATGACGCCGCTCACCAGTCCAACGAAGCCGGGCGTTTCGCCACCTACTGGAGCCGTGCCGGAGGGCAAGCGCTGAACACGATCATGGTCGAAGAGGACATGACCAAAACCACCCTGAATCTCAGTGGCACGCCGTACAACGTCTGGTACACCTGCCCTCGGGACAGCAAGCGCATCTGCCTGCTCGACCCGTACGCCGATACGGTCGGTAACAAGGAAGTGTTGATGACCACCATTTCCGTGCCACTGCTGGTGGACGGCAAGTCCATCGGTGTGGTCGGAATCGACATCGCCCTCGACGCCCTGCAAGCAGCGGCGGTCGACTCCCAGCGCGAACTGTTCAACAGCGCCGGGCACATGCTGATCGTCTCAGGCACGGGCGTGATGGCGGCCTACAGCGTCGACGCTGGCAAGGTAGGCAAAAGCATCGGTGACACCCTCGGCGCGGACGGCAAGGACATCCTGCAACTGCTCGGTGCTGGCACACCAAAAATTCTGCAACAGGGCGACCTGATCCGCGCGGTTTACCCGGTCAGTCCGATTGCCGACTCCAAAGCCTGGGGCGTGATCATCGACCTGCCCAAGCAAGTGTTGCTAGCCGATTCGGTGAAGTTGCAAGCGGTGCTCGACGATGCCCAACAAAGCGGCACGATCAAAGCCGTTGGCGTGGCGATCATTGCCGGGCTGATCGGTTTGCTGCTGACCTGGCTGACTGCTTCCGGCGTCACCCGGCCAATCAACAGCGTTGCCGAGATGCTCAAGGCGATTGCCAGTGGCGACGGCGATCTGACCCAACGCCTGCACTACAGCAAGAAGGATGAACTGGGCGAACTGGTCAGCTGGTTCAACCGTTTCCTCGACAAGCTGCAACCGACCATTGCGCAGATCAAGCAAAGCATCACCGACGCGCGCGGCACTGCCGACCAGTCTTCGGAAATCGCCCGCCAGACCAGTGAAGGCATGCAGGTGCAGTTCCGCGAAATCGACCAGGTGGCCACCGCGTCCAATGAAATGAGCGCCACGGCCCATGACGTCGCCAACAGCGCCTCGAACGCCGCGAGTGCGGCCAAGGGTGCCGACCAGTCGGCCCGCGACGGCATGCAGATCATCGAGCGCAGTACCCGTGACATCAATCAACTGGCCGATGAAGTCAGCAAAGCGGTGACCGAGGTTGAAGCGTTGGCGGTAAACAGCGAGCAGATCGGTTCGGTGTTGGAGGTGATCCGCAGCATCGCCGAACAAACCAACCTGCTGGCGCTCAATGCCGCGATCGAAGCCGCCCGGGCCGGCGAAAGCGGGCGCGGGTTTGCCGTGGTTGCCGACGAAGTGCGCAACCTGGCCAAACGCACCCAGGACTCGGTGGAAGAAATTCGCCTGGTGATCGAACGCATCCAGAGCGGTACCCGCGGCGTGGTCGCCACGATGCATTCGAGTCAGACCCAGGCCCACAGCAACGCCGGTCAGATCCAGCAAGCGGTGCAGGCGCTGAGCAAGATCAGCGATGCGGTCACGGTGATCAGCGACATGAACCTGCAAATCGCCAGTGCCGCCGAACAGCAAAGCGCCGTGGCCGAAGAGGTCAACCGCAACGTTTCGGCGATCCGCACCGTCACCGAAACCCTGACCGGCCAGGCCACCGAATCGGCGCAGATCAGCAGCCAACTCAACAACCTGACTACTCATCAAATGAAATTGATGGATCAGTTTCGCGTGTAACCCCGCCACCTCTGTAGGAGCTGGCTTGCCAGCGATAGCGACCGTTCGGGCGACTTGGTGTTGAATGCCATGCCGCCATCGCTGGCTTACCAGCTCCTGCAGAGGAATTCATCCGGCTCGCGGTTTTTTTGATTTATGCTCGGGCTCACGTTCCGGAGGGCCTTCGATGACTGATTTGCTCACGTCCATTCAAGCCGCACTCGGCTTGCCCCGCACCCCGATCCCGTTCACCTCGACAGGCGCCCTGCCCTCGGCGTTTGCCGTGACAGACCTGGCCTGCGCCAGCATCGCCGCCGCCGGCCAGGCGGTCAGTGAATTGCTGCACCAACAAACCGGCCGCTTGCCTGCTATCGAAGTCGACCGGCGCCTCGCTTCGTTCTGGTTCTCTTCTTCGATCCGCCCACTGGGCTGGAGTGTTCCGCCGCTGTGGGACCCGATCACCGGGGACTACGCCGCCAAGGACGGCTGGATCCGTCTGCACACCAACGCGCCCCATCACCGCGCTGCAGCCGAAACGGTACTCGGCGCCTGTACCGATCGTACCGAGATGGCGACCAAAGTGGCGCAATGGGCCAAAAGCGATCTGGAGCAAGCCGTGGTCGATGCCGGTGGTTGCGCCGCCGAAATGCGCACTTGGGAACAGTGGCAGGCCCATCCTCAAGGACGCGCAGTAAACGCCGAGCCGTTGATTCGATTCGCTCATCACAGCAGCCACAACGGCAAAGCGTGGCAGGGTTCGGTGGCGCAACCGCTGGCGGGCATCAAGGTGCTGGATTTGACCCGCGTACTCGCCGGCCCGGTCGCCAGCCGCTTTCTCGCCGGTCTCGGCGCCGACGTTTTGCGTATCGACCCTCCTACCTGGAACGAGCCCGGCGTGGTGCCGGAAATGACTTTGGGCAAGCGCTGCGCGCGCCTGGATCTGCACGATAAGACGGATCGCATGACCTTTGAAAGCCTGCTCAAGGACGCCGACATCGTGCTCCACGGCTACCGCGCCGATGCGCTGGAACGCCTGGGTTTCGGTGCCACCGAGCGACAACGATTCGCCCCCGGCCTGATCGACGTTTGCCTGAATGCCTACGGTTGGAGCGGCCCGTGGCAGAACCGCCGGGGGTTCGACAGCCTGGTGCAGATGAGCAGCGGAATTGCCGAAGCCGGTATGCACTGGAAGCGCTCGAACAAGCCGATGCCCTTACCGCTGCAAGCCCTCGATCACGCCACCGGATATTTGATGGCGGCCAGTGCGATCAAGTTGTTGTCAGAACGCTTGAGCAGCGGACAGGGTGGATCGGCGCGGTTGTCGTTGGCGCGAACGGCGAAGTTGTTGATCGACAATGGACGAGGGATCGAGGAGTCGTTGCGGGCGGAAGATGAACATGATCAGGGCATGCTGGTGGAGCAGACATCCTGGGGGCCGGCGCATCGGTTGCAGGTTCCGTTGAAGATCACCGGGACGCCATTGCAGTGGGCGATTGCGGCCGGGGAATTGGGTTCACACCGCGCGCAATGGTGGTGAATTACAGATCGACATCGCTGGCAAGCCAGCGCCCACAGGTCCCACGTCCCCCTGTAGGAGCTGGCTTGCCAGCGATAACGTCCGCCCAATCAACACAAAAAAAGGATACGCCTCAATCCGCACGACTCAACGAAGTCCAAAGCAACTGCGCCGCATATCCCCTATACGGGCGCCAGTTTTCCGCCCGCGTTAAAAGCTGCCGAGCCGTCACCGGCTCACCCTCCAATCCCGCCAACGCATTGAGCAACCCTACATCACCATTCGGAAAACCATCCATCTCGCGCAACTGCCGCAGGGCGATGTACTGCGCTGTCCAGTCGCCAATCCCATGCAATGCCAGCAACCGCGCCACCCCACCCACGCGTCCCGGCTCAAACAACAACGGGTCATCCAGCAACGCCTGACCCACACCCGATAACGTCCGGCCACGACTTTTTGGGATTCCAAACGTTGCCAGGTCCGCTGCCGCCAATACCGAGGCATCCGGAAAAACGTGGGTCAAACCTTCCCGGGGCGAAACCAACGGCGCGCCATACTGCGCCACCAATTTGCCCGCCAGTTTGATCGCCGCCACCACCGTAATCTGCTGCCCCAACACCGCACGAATCGCCAACTCCAGACCGTCCCACGCCCCCGGTACACGCAACCCCGGGCGCTCGGCAATCAGCCGGGCCAGCAGCGGATCTTGCGTCAAATGTCGTTGCATCGTGGGCAGATCGGCGTCCAGGTCAAACATTCGTCGCAGTCGCGCGACGATTTCGGACAGCGCATTCGGGTCGGGAAAATCCAGGGTCAATTCCAGCGAGTCCGCTGTCGCAGGCTGGATCGATAGCGTGCCGTGAACACCGTTCAAGCCGATACTGCGCGAGTAAACACCGTCGGCCACCACTTCCATTCCGGCAACCGCCCGTGCCGACAAGTACCCCAGCATCGCCGTCCAGTCATAGGGGGGCTCGAATGCCAGCAACACCTTCACAGACTCAAAACCCCGCTATACAACGCATACGCCGCCAGCCCCGCACCACAGATCACGCAAGTGAAGATGCCCTTTTCGATCGTGGTGAACACCGACATACCCTGCTCATGCCGAGCCTTGGCGAACAAAATCACCCCTGGGGCATACAGCAACGCCGAGAGCAGCAAATACTTCAAGCCGCCGGCGTACAACAACCACACCGCGTAACTCACGGCGACGACGCCGATCAGCAGATCCTTGGTCCGTTCCGCCGACGCCTGTTCGTAGGTTTCACCGCGCCCGCTCAACAGCACCGCATACGCCGCCGACCACAGGTACGGCACCAGAATCATCGACGAGGCGAGGTAAATCAGGCTGGTGTAAGTGCCAGCGGAAAACAACGTGATCAACAGGAAGAGCTGGATCATCGTGTTGGTCAGCCACAACGCATTGACCGGCACATGGTTGGCGTTTTCCTTGGTCAGGAACGCCGGCATGGTTTTGTCTTTCGCCGTGGCGAAGAGGATCTCGGCGCACAGCAACGCCCAGGACAACAACGCACCCAGTAGCGAAATCGCCAGGCCAACGCTGATCAGCAAAGCGCCCCACGGGCCGACGATATGTTCCAGCACCGAGGCCAGCGACGGGTTCTGCAAGCTGGCCAGTTCCGGCTGGCTCATGATGCCCAGCGACAGCACATTCACCAGCACCAACAACGCCAGTACCCCGAGAAAACCGATGACCGTCGCCCGACCGACATCCGAGCGTTTCTCCGCCCGCGCCGAATACACACTGGCGCCCTCGATGCCGATGAAGACGAACACCGTCACCAGCATCATGTTGCGCACCTGATCCATCACACTGCCGAAACTCGGGTTACTACGGCCCCAGATATCCCGGGTAAAGATGTCCGCCTTGAACGCCACTGCCGCGATGACGACGAACAGGATCAGCGGCACGATCTTGGCCACGGTCGTCAGCAAATTTATGAACGCCGCTTCCTTGATTCCGCGCATCACCACGAAATGCACGGTCCACAGCAGCACCGAGGCACAGGCGATGGCAATCGGCGTGTTGCCTTCGCCAAAGACCGGAAAGAAAAAACCAAGGGTGCTGAAAAGCAGGACGAAGTAGCCGACATTGCCCAGCCAGGCACTGATCCAGTAACCCCAGGCAGAAGAGAAACCCATGTAATTGCCAAAACCGGCCTTGGCGTAGGCGTACACCCCTGAGTCCAGTTCCGGCTTTCGGTTGGCCAACGTCTGGAACACAAAAGCTAGCGTGAGCATGCCGACAGCGGTGATCGCCCAGCCAATCAATATCGCACCGGCATCGGCTTTGGCCGCCATGTTCTGCGGCAGGGAGAAAATCCCGCCGCCAATCATCGACCCCACCACCAAGGCGATCAGTGCGCTCAGTCGAAGCTTTTGCGTCGATTGCGACATGGCTGCGTCTCCATTCCCAAGGGGCGGCAGTCGCCGCGAGATCGTCACATAACCGGCGTTAACTTACGGTTGAAGCGTAATGACGTTTACTGAATAACGCCAACAAACGACCTTTTTATTACCCAATCCATCGGAGCCAACGGCGATATATTTATTCGCTTTATAAACAGAAGCCTGAAAGAAAATTCAGTTCTAACGATCACAAGCAAAGTTGCGGATTGGCAAAAACGAACTAGCGTCATAATTCGCAGGGAATGCGAAAAAGTTTCAAAAAAATCATCAACGTCTCTGGAACAGGCATTACAGGCTGTAGCGTTGTGCGAGCTAATTTTTCAGTTATTAACAACGGAATGTAGACCTGCACTGATCTAAGTCAGCCGACTCAAAGGCTGGCGGACTTAGTCTGTTGTCTCACTTCTCCTGCAATGGAGTCATGCAATGTCTGAAGCTCCCGGAAAACTGAAACTCGGCGCACTGGTTGCATTAGTCGTCGGTTCGATGATTGGCGGCGGTATCTTTTCGTTGCCGCAGAACATGGCGGCCAGTGCGGACGTCGGCGCCATTCTGATTGGTTGGGCGATCACCGCTGTCGGCATGCTCACCTTGGCTTTTGTCTTCCAGACTCTGGCCAACCGCAAACCTGACCTGGACGGCGGGGTCTACGCCTACGCCAAGGCCGGCTTCGGCGATTACATGGGTTTCTCGTCAGCCTGGGGGTACTGGATCAGTGCCTGGCTGGGCAACGTTGGCTACTTCGTTTTGCTGTTCAGCACCCTCGGCTACTTCTTCCCGGTGTTTGGCGAAGGCAACACGGTGGCCGCCGTGATCGGTGCATCGGTGTTGCTGTGGGCCGTGCATTTGCTTGTGCTGCGGGGAATCAAGGAAGCGGCGTTCATTAACCTGGTCACCACCGTGGCCAAGATCGTGCCGCTGGTGCTGTTTATTTTGATTGCCCTGTTCGCCTTCAAGCTGGACATCTTCACGGCCGATATCTGGGGCGTGAAGAATCCGGACCTGGGCAGCGTGATGGACCAGGTGCGCAACATGATGCTGGTCACCGTGTGGGTGTTCATCGGCATCGAAGGCGCGAGCATTTTCTCGGCCCGCGCAGAAAAACGCAGTGATGTGGGTAAAGCCACGGTGATCGGTTTTATCTCCGTACTGCTGATTCTGGTGCTGGTGAACGTGCTGTCGCTGGGCATCCTGACCCAACCGGAACTGGCCAAGCTGCAGAACCCGTCGATGGCCGCCGTGCTGGAGCATGTGGTCGGCAAGTGGGGGGCGGTGCTGATCAGTGTCGGCCTGATCATTTCGCTGCTGGGTGCGCTGCTGTCATGGGTGCTGCTGTGCGCGGAGATCATGTTCGCCGCCGCCAAGGACCACACCATGCCGGCCTTCCTGCGCAAGGAAAACGCCAACCAGGTGCCGGTCAATGCCCTGTGGCTGACCAACGCCATGGTGCAGATATTCCTGATCATCACGCTGTTTTCAGCCAGTACTTACCTGTCGCTGATCTACCTCGCCACTTCAATGATTCTGGTGCCGTACCTGTGGTCGGCCGCCTACGCCCTGCTATTGGCCGTGCGCGGCGAAACCTACGAAGGTGCGGCGGGCGAACGGCAGAAGGATCTGATCATTGGCGCCGTCGCCTTGATCTACGCGGTCTGGCTGCTATACGCGGGCGGCATCAAGTATCTGCTGCTGTCGGCCCTGCTCTACGCCCCGGGCGCGATCCTGTTCGCCAAGGCCAAGCTGGAACTCAAAAAACCGGTTTTCACCAACGTCGAGAAGCTGATTTTCGTAGCGGTGGTCGTGTGCGCCCTGGTGGCGGCCTACGGCCTCTACGACGGCTTCCTGACCCTGTAACACGACTGTTTTGCCATCTGGAGGTTCACTGAAATGACCACGGAAAAAGTTAAGTACGGCGTCCATTCCGAAGCCGGCAAACTGCGCAAAGTCATGGTTTGCTCCCCCGGCCTGGCCCATCAGCGGCTGACCCCGAACAACTGCGACGAACTGCTTTTCGACGATGTGTTGTGGGTGGCCCAGGCCAAGCGCGACCACTTCGATTTCGTCACTAAAATGCGTGAACGCAATGTCGATGTGCTGGAAATGCACAACCTGCTAACCGACATCGTCGCCATCCCCGAAGCCCTGGACTGGATTCTGGAACGCAAAATCACCGCCGATTCGGTGGGCCTGGGCTTGATCAATGAAACGAGTTCGTGGCTGCGCAGCCTTGAGCCGCGCCATATTGCCGAGTTCCTGATCGGTGGTGTGTCGGGTGACGATTTGCCCAGCAGTTTCGGCGGCAAGGCCATCGAGATGTTCCGCGGCTTCCTCGGCCATACAAGCTTCATTCTGCCGCCGCTGCCCAACACTCAATTCACCCGCGATACCACCTGCTGGATCTACGGCGGCGTCACGCTCAACCCGATGTACTGGCCGGCACGTCGCCAGGAAACCCTGCTGACCACCGCCATCTACAAGTTCCATCCGCAATTCACCAACGCCGAATTCGAAATCTGGTATGGCGACCCGGACAAGGACCACGGCAACTCCACCCTAGAAGGTGGCGACGTGATGCCGATCGGCAACGGCGTGGTGTTAATCGGCATGGGCGAACGCTCTTCTCGCCAGGCCATCGCGCAACTGGCGGTAAACCTGTTCCAGAAAAAAGCCGTGGAAAAAGTCATCGTCGCTGGCTTGCCTAAATCCCGCGCGGCGATGCACCTGGACACCGTGTTCAGCTTCTGCGACCGCGATCTGGTGACGATCTTCCCCGAAGTGGTGAACCAGATTGTTGCCTTCACCCTGCGCCCAGACGAAAGCAAACCGGGCGGCATCGACATCCGTCGCGAAGAAACCAACTTCCTCGACACCGTGGCCCAAGCCCTCAACCTCAAAGCCCTGCGCGTCGTAGAAACCGGCGGCAACAGCTTCGCCGCCGAACGCGAGCAATGGGACGACGGTAACAACGTGGTGGCCGTGGAACCCGGCGTGGTCATCGGCTACGACCGCAACACCTACACCAACACCCTGCTGCGCAAGGCCGGGGTGGAAGTGATCACCATCAGCGCCGGCGAACTCGGTCGCGGCCGTGGCGGCGGCCACTGCATGACCTGCCCGATCATCCGCGATCCGATTGACTACTAACCTATTAACTTCGGCCCGCCCTTACCGAGTGCGGGCCGAAGGGATAACCGACACCTTAGGAGATCCAAAATGGCGTTCAATATTCATAACCGCAATCTGCTGAGCCTGGAGCATCACACCCCTCGCGAATTGCGCTACCTGCTCGACCTCTCCCGCGACCTCAAACGCGCCAAGTACACCGGTACCGAGCAGCAACACCTCAAGGGCAACAACATCGCCCTGATCTTCGAAAAGACTTCGACCCGCACCCGTTGTGCCTTCGAAGTCGCTGCCTACGACCAGGGCGCCAACGTCACTTACATCGACCCGAACTCCTCGCAGATCGGTCACAAGGAAAGCATGAAGGACACCGCCCGCGTGCTCGGGCGCATGTACGACGCCATCGAGTACCGTGGCTTCAAACAGGAAATCGTCGAAGAACTGGCCAAGTTTGCCGGCGTGCCGGTGTTCAACGGCCTGACCGATGAATATCACCCGACGCAAATGATCGCCGACGTGCTGACCATGCGTGAGCACGCCGACAAACCGATCCATGAAATTAGCTACGTCTACCTCGGCGATGCGCGTAACAACATGGGCAACTCGCTGCTGCTGATCGGCGCCAAACTCGGGATGGACGTGCGCATCTGCGCACCAAAAGCCTTGTGGCCTCTGGACGACCTGGTGGCGCGCTGCAAAAAATACGCTGAAGAAAGCGGCGCCCGCATTACGCTGACCGAAGACCCGAAAGCGGCCGTCAAAGGCGTGGACTTCATCCACACCGACGTCTGGGTGTCCATGGGCGAACCGGTCGAAGCCTGGGCCGAGCGCATCCAGCAGTTGCTGCCCTATCAGGTCAACGCCGAACTGATGAAAGCCACCGGCAACCCGCGCACCAAGTTCATGCACTGCCTGCCGGCGTTCCACAACAGCGACACCAAAATCGGCAAGCAGATCGCCGAGCAGTATCCGAACCTGAAGAACGGCATCGAAGTGACCGATGATGTGTTCGAGTCGCCGGCCTGCATCGCCTTCGAGCAAGCGGAAAACCGCATGCACACGATCAAGGCGATTCTGGTGTCGACGCTGGCTGACCTATAACGGCTGACCTGGCTCCCACTGACTGAACAGGGTCGATGTGGGAGCTGGCCTGCCAGCGATGGGATCACCGCGGTCTATCAGAAACACCGAGGTGCGGCCATCGCTGGCAAGCCAGCTCCCACAGAGATGGAGTCACCCGCTTACTTCTCTTTTAGAAGGACTTGCACCATGCGTATCGTCGTTGCTCTGGGCGGGAACGCCCTGCTGCGCCGGGGTGAACCGATGACCGCTGACAACCAGCGCGCCAACATCCGGATCGCCACCGAACAGATCGCCAAAATCCATGCCGGCAATCAACTGGTCATCGCCCACGGCAATGGCCCGCAAGTCGGCCTGCTGTCGCTGCAAGCGGCGGCCTACACCTCGGTGTCACCTTATCCGCTGGACGTACTCGGCGCCGAAACCGAAGGCATGATCGGCTACATCATCGAACAGGAATTGGGCAATCTCCTGGACTTCGAAGTGCCCTTCGCCACCCTGCTGACCCAGGTCGAAGTCGACGCCAACGACCCGGCCTTCAAGAATCCGACCAAACCCATCGGCCCGGTCTACAGCAAGGACGAGGCAGAAAAACTCGCCGCCGAAAAAAGCTGGGCGATTGCCCCGGATGGCGACAAATATCGCCGCGTGGTTGCCAGCCCGAAACCGAAACGCATCTTCGAAATCCGCCCGATCAAGTGGCTGCTGGAAAAAGGCAGCATCGTCATCTGCGCCGGCGGTGGCGGCATCCCGACCATGTACACCGCGCCCGGCAAACTGGAAGGCGTCGAAGCGGTGATCGACAAAGACCTGTGCTCGGCGCTGCTGGCCGAACAGCTGGAAGCCGATTTGCTGGTGATTGCCACAGACGTCAACGCCGCGTTCATCGACTATGGGAAACCAACGCAGAAAGCCATCGCCCAGGCCCACCCGGACGAAATGGAAAAACTCGGCTTCGCCGCCGGCTCCATGGGTCCGAAGGTGCAGGCAGCCTGCGAATTCGCACGCCATACTGGGAAAGTCGCGGTGATCGGCTCGCTCGCGGACATCGAAGCTATCGTCCAGGGCAAGGCTGGCACCCGCATCAGCACCGCGACACCTGGCATTACTTACTTGTAGGGAGAGACGTCTATGGCACAGTTTGATCCAGGTCACTTGCACATCGAACGTCATGCGCTGACCCCGGACGATGTCAGCTACAACATTCACCTGGACTATGAAGTCAGCAAGAATGACAAAGGTGAAAAAGGCATTCAGTTCACGATGCATGGCAGCATTCAGGGCAAGGACATGTCAGAACCCTTCTTCTTGCCCAAGGAGGAGGCCTACAACTTCGCCAGGGATGTAACGAGAATTGCCGAGAAGTACGGCATTCCGAAGACACACAGCCAAATCGGCTCGGTCCACAAGCATTACGATTTGATGTTTGAAGACATTCGGAAGCAGTTGGATATGAAATCCGGCGACCCGGTAAACCCTGAACACTTTGAGTGACCTGTACACATATTCTTTGATCAGCCACAAATCCTGTGGGAGCGGGCTTGCCCGCGATAGCGGTACATCTGTCACTTCAATGCCGGATCTGCCACCGTCATCGCGGGCAAGCCCGCTCCCACAGGGATCATCGTTGGCCTGAAGTCCTGCGCTGGATTTCACCTTACCCCCTGCTCCAAGGCATACTTGCCACCCTCCGCACTCCAGAACCCGAAACCGCCCCATGCGTATCCACGTCAGTTTCATCGACCGCGTCGGTATCACCCAGGAAGTCCTGGCCTTGCTCGGTGGGCGCAACCTCAATCTGGATGCGGTGGAAATGGTCCCGCCGAACGTCTACATCGACGCCCCGACCCTGAGCCCGGAAGTCCTCGAAGAACTGCGCGACGCGCTACTGAGCGTGCGTGGCGTGCAGGCGATGACCGTGGTCGACATCCTGCCCGGCCAACGCCGGCACCTGCAGCTCGATGCGTTGCTTGCGGCGATGACCGATCCGGTGCTGGCGCTGGACAGCGCCGGCAAGGTGTTGCTGGCCAACCCGGCATTGATCGCCCTGTACGGCCGCGAGCCGGCCGGTGAAAGCGTCGCCGATCTGTTTGCCGATCCGGCGCTGCTCGACGCGTTGCTCGAACAGGGTTTTCGCTTGCCGCTGCGGGAGATCACCGTCAACGGCCAGACCTTGCTGCTGGATGCCACGCCGATCACCGACGCCGGCGCCCTGCTCACCCTGTACCAACCGAACCGCATCGGCGAACGCCTGTCGGCCCTGCATCACGATCACGCCGAAGGTTTCGATGCGTTGCTGGGCGAGTCGCCGGCTATCCGCACGCTCAAGGTTCGCGCGCAACGGGTGGCGGCCCTTGATGCGCCGCTGCTGATCCAGGGTGAAACCGGTACCGGCAAGGAGTTGGTCGCGCGGGCCTGCCACGCCATCAGCGCGCGACACAACTCGCCGTTTCTGGCATTGAACTGTGCGGCATTGCCGGAGAACCTCGCCGAAAGCGAACTGTTCGGCTACGCCCCCGGCGCTTTTACCGGCGCACAACGGGGCGGCAAGCCGGGGCTGATGGAGCTGGCCAACCAGGGCACGGTGTTTCTCGATGAGATCGGCGAGATGTCGCCGTACTTGCAGGCCAAGTTGCTGCGCTTCCTCAATGACGGCAGCTTCCGTCGGGTGGGCGGTGATCGTGAGGTCAAGGTCAACGTGCGGATTCTCAGTGCGACCCACCGTGACCTGGAAAAAATGGTCAGCGAAGGTTTGTTTCGCGAAGACTTGTTCTATCGCCTGAACGTACTCAACGTCGAAGTCCCGCCCCTGCGCGAGCGAGGCCAGGACATTCTGCTGCTGGCCCGTTACTTCATGCAGCAGGCGTGCGCACAGATCCAGCGCCCGGTCTGTCGCCTCGCGCCGGGCACTTACCCGGCCCTGCTCGGCAACCGCTGGCCGGGCAACGTGCGGCAACTGCAAAACGTGATCTTTCGCGCCGCGGCGATTTGCGAAAGCAGCCTGGTGGACATCGGCGACCTCGACATTGCCGGCACCTCGGTCGCGCGTCAGAGCGACAACGATGTCGACAGCCTGGAACAGGCCATGGATGAGTTCGAGAAAACCCTGCTGGAAAAGCTCTACGTCAGCTATCCCTCGACTCGCCAGTTGGCCAACCGGCTGCAGACCTCGCATACCGCGATTGCCCATCGACTGCGCAAATACGGCATCCCCAACAAGCCGTGATCGCTGTTGGCCCCTAAACACTTTCATACTGCTACCCCTCAATCTGTAGGAGCCGGCTTGCTGGCGATGGCGATTTTGAAGACGCCATCGCCAGCAAGCCGGCTCCTACAACTCTGCTTTCCAATCCAAAATCGTTTTAAAAGCGACCTCCACCTGTACTGAAAGCGCTACAGCGGAACGATATCGCTACACCCCTCTACGATCACGGCTGTGCAAGGCTTTGATCCACCTCAGCTTTTATCCACGACGGATGCCGTATCGATTTCGCTACACGCAACCCGTTCCAGCGATTCGCCAACCCGCCTAAATCATTGATTCAAATAGTAAAAACAACGTTGGCCGCGTTCTTGCTATGTAGTCCTTCATACCCGGGCTTTTTGCCCAAGCATTCAACAGCGTCCACCCGACGAGTCTGGACCCCAGGAGTTTCCATGAGCGAATTGCGTTTTACTGAAGATCACGAATGGCTGCGCACCGAAGCTGACGGCAGCGTCACGGTCGGTATCACCGCTTTCGCGCAGAACGCACTGGGCGACGTGGTTTTCGTACAACTGCCTGAGTTGCAGTCCTACGACAAAGGCGCTGAAGCCGCCACCGTGGAATCGGTAAAAGCCGCCAGCGGCGTTTACATGCCGCTGGACGGAGAAGTACTGGAAGTGAACCCGGCGCTGGACAGCTCCCCGGAACTGGTCAACGAAGATCCGCTGGGCGAAGGCTGGTTCTTCCGCTTCCAGCCGGCCGACGCTGCGGCGGTCGCCAAACTGCTCGATCAGGACGCCTACGATCGTCTGATCAAAGCCAACGCCGAAGCCTGAGGAGCGCTGACATGACCCAACTGAATCTGACCACCGCCAACGAATTCATCGCCCGCCACATCGGCCCCCGCGCCGGTGACGAGCAAGCCATGCTCAATAGCCTCGGCTTCGACTCCCTCGAAGCCCTGAGCGCCAGCGTCATTCCCGACAGCATCAAGGGCACCAGCGTGCTCGGCCTCGAAGACGGCCTGAGCGAAGCGGACGCGCTGGCGATGATCAAAGGCATCGCCGGCAAAAACCAGCTGTTCAAGACCTTCATCGGCCAGGGTTACTACGGCACGCACACGCCGTCGCCGATCCTGCGCAACCTCCTGGAAAACCCGGCCTGGTACACCGCCTACACCCCGTACCAGCCGGAGATTTCCCAGGGTCGTCTCGAAGCGCTGCTGAACTTCCAGACCCTGATCAGCGACCTCACCGGCCTGCCGATCGCCAACGCCTCGCTGCTCGACGAAGCCACCGCCGCTGCCGAAGCCATGACCTTCTGCAAACGCCTGAGCAAGAACAAGGGCAGCCACCAGTTCTTCGCTTCCGTGCATTGCCACCCGCAAACCCTCGACGTGCTGCGCACCCGCGCCGAACCGTTGGGCATCGACGTCATCGTCGGCGACGAGCGTGAACTGAGCGACGTGACCCCATTCTTCGGCGCGCTGCTGCAATACCCGGCCAGCAACGGTGACGTCTTTGATTACCGCGAACTGACCGAGCGTTTCCACGCCGCCAACGCCCTGGTCGCCGTGGCCGCCGACCTGCTGGCCCTGACCGTGCTGACCCCGCCGGGCGAGTTCGGCGCCGACGTGGCCATCGGCAGTGCACAACGCTTCGGCGTGCCGCTGGGCTTTGGTGGCCCGCACGCGGCCTATTTCTCCACCAAGGACGCGTTCAAGCGCGACATGCCGGGCCGTCTGGTCGGTGTTTCCGTGGACCGTTTCGGCAAGCCGGCGCTGCGTCTGGCGATGCAAACCCGCGAGCAACACATCCGTCGCGAGAAGGCCACGTCGAACATCTGCACCGCGCAGGTGCTGCTGGCCAACATCGCCAGCATGTACGCCGTGTACCACGGCCCGAAAGGCCTGACGCAGATTGCCAACCGCGTGCATCACCTGACCGCGATTCTGGCCCAAGGCCTGAAAGCCATC
This sequence comes from Pseudomonas sp. MYb327, assembly GCF_040438925.1. Taxonomy (NCBI): domain Bacteria; kingdom Pseudomonadati; phylum Pseudomonadota; class Gammaproteobacteria; order Pseudomonadales; family Pseudomonadaceae; genus Pseudomonas; species Pseudomonas sp. MYb327. The sequence continues at coordinate 312,366 of NZ_CP159258.1, read as the reverse complement.
GGACTGAACGTCGAGCAAGCAAACTTCTTCGACACCCTGACCTTGAACACCGGCGCGCAAACCGCTGCGCTGCACGAGCAGGCTCGCACCCAGCAGATCAACCTGCGCGTGGTCGACGCTGAACGTCTGGGCCTGTCCCTCGACGAAACCAGCACCCAGGCCGACGTCGAAACCCTGTGGGCCTTGTTCGCCAATGGCAAAGCGCTGCCGGACTTCACCGCCCTCGCCGCGTCCGTCACCAGCACCCTTCCGGCCGCGCTGGTGCGCCAGTCGCCGATCCTCAGCCACCCGGTGTTCAACCGCTACCACTCGGAAACCGAGCTGATGCGCTACCTGCGCAAGCTGGCGGACAAGGACCTGGCGCTGGACCGCACCATGATCCCGCTGGGCTCGTGCACCATGAAACTCAACGCCGCCAGCGAAATGATCCCGGTGACCTGGGCCGAATTCGGCGCCCTGCACCCGTTCGCCCCGGCCGAGCAAAGCGCCGGCTACCAGCAACTGACCGATGAACTGGAAGCGATGCTCTGCGCCGCCACCGGCTACGATTCGATCTCGCTGCAACCGAACGCCGGTTCGCAAGGTGAATACGCCGGCCTGCTGGCGATCCGCGCGTACCATCAGAGCCGCGGCGAAGACCGTCGCGACATCTGCCTGATCCCGTCCTCGGCCCACGGCACCAACCCGGCGACCGCGCAAATGGCCGGCATGCGCGTGGTGGTCACCGCGTGCGACGCCCGTGGCAACGTCGACATCGAAGACCTGCGCGCCAAGGCCATCGAGCACCGCGAACACCTCGCCGCGCTGATGATCACCTACCCGTCGACCCACGGCGTGTTCGAAGAAGGCATCCGCGAAATCTGCGGCATCATTCATGACCACGGCGGCCAGGTGTACATCGACGGCGCCAACATGAACGCGATGGTCGGCCTCTGCGCACCGGGCAAGTTCGGCGGCGACGTCTCGCACCTGAACCTGCACAAAACCTTCTGCATCCCCCACGGCGGTGGCGGCCCGGGCGTCGGCCCGATTGGCGTGAAATCGCACCTGACGCCGTTCCTGCCGGGCCACGCGCAGATGGCGCGCAAGGAAGGCGCAGTCTGTGCCGCACCGTTCGGCAGCGCGAGCATTTTGCCGATCACCTGGATGTACATCCGCATGATGGGCGGCGCCGGTCTGAAGCGCGCTTCGCAGCTGGCGATCCTCAATGCCAACTACATTTCCCGCCGCCTCGAAGAGCACTACCCAGTGCTGTACACCGGCAGCAACGGCCTGGTCGCGCACGAGTGCATCCTCGACCTGCGCCCACTGAAAGACAGCAGCGGCATCAGCGTCGACGACGTGGCCAAGCGCCTGATCGACTTCGGCTTCCACGCCCCGACTATGTCCTTCCCGGTCGCCGGCACGCTGATGATCGAGCCGACCGAAAGCGAATCCAAAGAAGAGCTGGACCGCTTCTGCGACGCCATGATCCGCATCCGCGAAGAAATCCGCGCGGTGGAAAACGGCACCCTGGACAAGGACGACAACCCGCTGAAAAACGCCCCGCACACCGCGGCGGAAATCGTCGGCGAGTGGTCGCATCCGTACAGCCGGGAGCAAGCGGTTTATCCGGTTGCTTCGCTGATCGAAGGCAAATACTGGCCGCCGGTCGGTCGTGTGGACAACGTCTTCGGCGATCGCAACCTGGTTTGCGCCTGCCCATCGATCGAAAGCTACGCTTAAACGAATGAGGGGGCGGATTCATCCGCCCCCTCAACGTCGCCACACCCCCCTGTAGCAGCTGGCTTGCCAGCGATTGCGGAGGATCAGCCGACACACATGTTGCCTGACACACCGCCATCGCTGGCAAGCCAGCTCCTACAGGATCGAGGCCGATTCAGGATTGCTGTCGATCCTCTAATAACAAGAAACCGGAGAACCTCATGTCGTTAAGCGTGTTCGACCTGTTCAAGATTGGCATCGGCCCCTCCAGTTCCCACACCGTCGGTCCGATGCGTGCCGCCGCGCGATTCGCCGAAGGTCTGCGGCGTGAAGAACTGCTGACGGCCACCACCTGCGTCAAAGTCGAGCTCTACGGATCACTCGGCGCCACTGGCAAGGGCCACGGCAGCGACAAGGCTGTGCTGCTGGGCCTGGAAGGCGAACACCCGGACACCGTGGATACCGAAACCGTCGCCGCCCGCATGCAGGACATTCGCAGCAGCGGTCGCTTGAACCTTCTTGGCGAACACAACATTGCGTTCAACGAGAAAGAACACCTGGCGATGATTCGCAAACCGCTGGCCTATCACCCCAACGGCATGATCTTTCGCGCCTTCGACGCCGCCGGCCTGCAAATCCGCAGCCGCGAGTATTACTCGGTGGGCGGCGGGTTTGTCGTCGATGAAGACGCTGCCGGCGCCGACCGCATCGTCGAAGACGTCACCCCCCTGACCTTCCCGTTCAAAAGCGCCAAGGACCTGCTTAGTCACTGCACCATCTATGGGCTGTCCATTAGCCAGGTGATGTTGACCAATGAAAGTGCCTGGCGCCCGGAAGCAGAAACCCGCGCCGGCCTGTTGAAAATCTGGCAAGTGATGCAGGACTGCGTTGCTGCCGGCTGCCGCAACGAAGGCATTCTGCCGGGTGGCTTGAAAGTCAAACGCCGAGCCGCAGCACTGCATCGCCAGTTGTGCAGTAACCCGGAGTCGGCTCTGCGCGATCCGCTGTCCGTGCTGGACTGGGTCAACCTATACGCGCTGGCGGTCAACGAAGAAAACGCCAACGGCGGGCGCGTGGTCACGGCACCGACCAACGGCGCGGCCGGGATCATTCCAGCAGTCCTGCATTACTACATGCGCTTTATTCCCGGCGCGAACGATGACGGCGTAGTGCGCTTTCTGCTGACCGCTGCGGCCATCGGCATTCTGTACAAAGAAAACGCCTCGATCTCCGGCGCCGAAGTCGGCTGTCAGGGTGAGGTTGGCGTGGCGTGCTCCATGGCGGCGGGCGCCTTGTGTGAAGTTCTCGGCGGCAGCGTGCAGCAAGTGGAAAACGCCGCGGAAATCGGTATGGAACATAACCTCGGCCTGACCTGCGACCCGATTGGCGGGCTGGTGCAAGTGCCTTGCATCGAGCGCAACGCCATGGGCTCGGTCAAGGCCATCAATGCTGTGCGCATGGCCATGCGGGGCGACGGGCACCATTTTGTCTCCCTCGACAAGGTCATCCGCACCATGCGCCAGACCGGCGCCGACATGAAAAGCAAATACAAAGAAACCGCCCGTGGCGGCTTGGCGGTCAACATAATCGAGTGCTGATGCGCTCACCTGCATCTGCATCATTTTCAGGAGCTGAATATGTCCACCGAACAACTGTTGAAAACCCCGTTGCACGCCCTGCACATCGAACTCGGCGCGCGCATGGTGCCGTTCGCCGGCTACGACATGCCGGTGCAATACCCGTTGGGCGTGATGAAAGAACACCAGCACACCCGCGACCAGGCCGGGCTGTTCGATGTCTCGCACATGGGCCAGATCCGCCTGACCGGCGCCAATGCTGCCAAAGCCCTGGAAACCCTGGTGCCGGTGGATATCATCGACCTGCCGGTGGGCATGCAGCGTTATGCGATGTTCACCAACGAAACCGGCGGCATCCTCGACGACCTGATGGTCGCCAACCTGGGTAACGACGAACTGTTCCTGGTGGTCAATGCTGCCTGCAAGGACCAGGACCTGGCGCACCTGCGCAAATACATCGGCGAGCAGTGCAGCATCGAGCCCCTGTTCGAAGAACGCGCCCTGCTCGCCTTGCAAGGCCCGGTGGCGGTCACTGTATTGGCACGTCTGGCGCCAGAAGTGGCGAAAATGACCTTCATGCAATTCGCTCGCGTGAAACTGCTGGGCGTGGACTGTTTTGTCAGCCGCTCGGGCTACACCGGTGAAGACGGTTTCGAAATCTCTGTACCGGCCGCCAATGCCGAAGCCCTGGCCCGCGCTCTGCTGGCCGAACCGGAAGTCGAAGCCATCGGCCTTGGCGCTCGTGACTCGCTGCGCCTGGAAGCCGGCCTGTGCCTGTACGGCCATGACATGAACACCGAGACCACTCTGATCGAAGCCAGCCTTTTATGGGCTATCTCCAAGCCTCGTCGTGCCGATGGCGCGCGTGCCGGGGGCTTCCCGGGCGCAGAAAGCGTATTCGCTCAGCAACAGGGTGGCGTCAGCCGCAAACGAGTTGGCCTGTTGCCGCAGGAGCGCACCCCGGTGCGCGAAGGTGCAGAGATCGTCAACGAAGCCGGCGACATCATCGGCACCGTCTGCAGCGGCGGTTTCGGCCCGACCTTGGGCGGACCTTTGGCCATGGGTTACCTCGACAGCGCTTATATCGCTATCGATACACCGGTTTGGGCAATTGTTCGTGGGAAAAAGGTACCTTTGCTTGTAAGCAAAATGCCATTTGTTCCACAACGCTACTATCGCGGCTGATTGAATGTTCCTATAAGTAACGCGGTTGCGTTAACAGTGCACTAATGTGTAACGCAACCGCCATAAAATAGTGCATCGTTTGGCTCTAAGCTTCGATTATGAACTTTGCTTATAACGTTCGAAAACAATTGAACAAGCTTATCGAATAAGCTGCCATCAACGCCTGAAAAACTGCCACCAACCTAAGCAAATACGGGCCTTCTCGGGGGCTTGTTTTTTCTCCCGTAGTTGGCGTAGAGTTTGTTCACTGTGTTTGCATGGGTCGCTTGGAATCGTGACCTGGGCAGTAGCCTACAAGTTAGCTACATCCCGTTCGACGTCTTCTTACTCTCCTGCAACCAGCCCCAGTACTCTTTCATCAGAAAGAGACTGTCATTAATTTTAGCGTCAAAGGAAATAAGAAATGTCCCAACGTCAGAGCGGTACCGTCAAGTGGTTTAACGACGAGAAAGGTTTTGGTTTTATCACTCCAGAAAGCGGTCCGGATCTGTTCGTGCATTTCCGCGCTATTCAGGGCAACGGTTTCAAGAGCCTGAAAGAAGGCCAGAAAGTGACCTTCATCGCCGTGCAAGGCCAGAAAGGCATGCAGGCTGACGAAGTACAAGCAGAAGGCTAATCTTCTGTAACGAAAAAGCCCCTGATGCTGACATCAGGGGCTTTTTTGTGCGCGTAAATCCGTAAAATGGCTTCTTTTGCGCCCAGAGGCTGCCATGTCGAAACACTTGCTCAAACCCCAGGGCGACTTCCCCACCGTTGGCCTGGGTCGTCGCCTGGCAGCGATGTTTTATGATTTTTTGCTGTGCACCGCCCTGCTGATCGTCACCAGTGGCATTTACAAAATGATCCAGATGGCGATCATCGGCGAAGACAAAATGCGCGCCCTCACTGAAGCTGGTGCGCTTGATGGCGATCCACTACTTTCGACGGTATTGCTATTCGTGCTCTTCGGCTTCTTCGCCAAGTTCTGGACCCACTCGGGTCAGACCCTGGGTATGCAGGTGTGGGGCGTTCGCGTGCAAAACGCAGATGGTTCATCCATCAGCCTGTGGCAAGCTTTGTTGCGCTTCGTAGTATCGATCGCCTCGCTGCTGTGCGTTGGCCTGGGATTCGTCTGGTCTCTGTTCGACAAGCAGAAGCGCAGCTGGCATGACATGTACTCAAATACTCAGCTAGTGCGCATTCCAAAGAAATCCAAATAAATTCGCACTGCACAAATCATTGTGGGAGCGAGCCTGCTCGCGATAGAGGCGAATCAGTCGAGATTCATGTGACTGATCGTCCGTCATCGCGAGCAGGCTCGCTCCCACAGTCTTTCTACTGGCTGATTAAATTCAGGCGTTGCCGGCCAGCTTCATCCGCGCAGCCTGGGTGAAGTCCAGCATCCGCTTCAGCGGCCGAATGGCCTGCGGAACCAACGCCGGATCAACAAAGATCTCGTTCGTCCCTTCCTTCAAGCTCTTCAGCGTGCGCTCAAGGGTGTTCATCGCCATCCACGGGCAATGAGCGCAACTGCGGCATGCTGCGCCGTTACCGGCCGTTGGCGCTTCGATGAAGACCTTGTCCGGGCACAACTGCTGCATCTTGTAGAAGATGCCTCGGTCGGTGGCGACAATCAGGGTTTTGTTCGGCAGGCTCTGTGCCGCCGCGATCAACTGACTGGTGGAACCAACGGCATCCGCCAGCTCGATCACCGAAGTAGGCGACTCCGGGTGCACCAGAATAGCCGCATCCGGATACAGCGCCTTCATGTCTTCGAGCTGCTTGGACTTGAACTCTTCGTGAACGATGCAGGCACCGTCCCACAGCAGCATGTCGGCACCCGTCTGGCGCTGAATGTAAGTGCCCAGATGCTTGTCCGGGCCCCAGATGATGGTTTCGCCGTTATCCATCAGGCTTTCGACGATTTCCAACGCGCAACTTGAAGTCACGACCCAATCCGCCCGGGCTTTGACCGCCGCGGAGGTATTGGCATAAACCACCACCGTTCGCTCCGGATGTTGATCGCAGAATGCGGAAAACTCATCGACCGGGCAACCCAGGTCCAGCGAGCATGTCGCTTCCAGGGTCGGCATCAGAATACGTTTTTCGGGGTTAAGGATTTTGGCCGTCTCACCCATGAATTTCACCCCGGCGACCACTACGGTCTTCGCGGGGTGAGCGTTGCCGAAACGGGCCATTTCCAGCGAATCGGAAACACAGCCACCGGTTTCTTCGGCTAAAGCCTGAATGATCGGATCGCAATAGAAGTGAGCAACCAGCACCGCGTCCTGAGCCTTGAGCTCGGCGGCGATGGCAGCACGATAAAAGGCCTCTTCGTCAGCGGTCAGCGGCTTGGGCTGCTTGGCGTCGAGATGGGCTTGAACCAGAAGGCGTTCGGAAATTTGCGTCATGTTCGCAAGACCTGCAGGCGCATTCGCGCGAAAGTCGAGTATACACCCGGCTCCGGACCCTTCAGGGTACCGCCGGGAAAGTGAGTATTCATCAGGCACGGACAGCGTTGAAGCTGGGCAAGGCTACAGAATATCCAGTGGATGCAAAAGATGATTCTGACCTGCGTTACGTGGTGCAGCCCCGGCGAAGCACTAAATCGCAGGCAAAAAAAAATCCGGAAATCCTCACTTTCGTGGGCCTTCCAGACTTTTAAAACTGCTTGAAAATGGTGGGTCGTGTGGGATTCGAACCTACGACCAATTGGTTAAAAGCCAACTGCTCTACCAACTGAGCTAACGACCCGCTGTGTGGTGGCGCGTATAATACTGATTTTTAAGGACTATTCAACACCTATTTTGAAATAAATCAAAAATAAGGTGTTGGATCGCTGATTCCGGCCGTCGCAAAGCCTTCAGCACGCAGTCGGCAGCTGTCGCATTTGCCGCAAGCACGGCCGTCATTGTCGGCCTGATAGCAGGAAACAGTAAGACCGTAGTCCACGCCAAGCTTAGTGCCAGCCTGAACGATTTGCGCCTTGCTCAGGTTTTGCAGAGGTGCCTGAATCCGAAAGCCGTTCCCTTCCACACCGGCCTTGGTCGCCAGATTAGCCATACGTTCGAAGGACTCGATGAACTCGGGACGGCAGTCCGGGTAACCGGAGTAATCCACCGCGTTGACGCCGATGAAGATGTCCCGTGCACCAAGCACTTCCGCCCAGCCCAAGGCAAGGGACAGGAACACCGTGTTACGCGCAGGCACGTAAGTCACCGGAATGCCCTCACCCAACTCTTCCGGAATATCGATGCTGCTATCTGTAAGCGCCGAGCCGCCCATGCCATTCATGTTGAGACCGATCACCTTGTGCTCGATCACACCCAAGTCCCGTGCAACACGTTCGGCGGCATACAGCTCAGCGTGAGAACGCTGGCCGTAATCAAAACTCATGGTGTAGCAGCTGTAGCCTTCAGCGCGAGCCATGGCCACGACGGTTGCAGAGTCCAGGCCACCTGACAGCAGGATGACCGCACGTTTTTCAGCAATGTTCAGTTGTTCCGTCATTTCAGCGCCCCGGCTCATCATTCCAAAGATACTTATGCAGCTGCAGTTGCAGACGCACTGGCAGGTTGTCCGCCACCACCCAGTCAGCCAGATCCCGAGCATTGAGATCATGGTGACTTGGCGAGAACAGAACTTCGCCGGCACGCTGGTCCAGACCGTACTGGATCAACTTGGACACGGACCAGTCATAGTCTTCCCGCGAACAGATGACAAACTTCACCTGATCGTTCGGCGTGAGCAGCTCAATGTTTTCGTAGCGGTTGCGGTGCGCTTCCTTCGAACCCGGAGTTTTCAGGTCGACAACGCGACTGACCCGGGAATCTACCGCCGAGATGTCGATAGAGCCACTGGTTTCCAGTGACACTTCGTAACCGGCGTCGCATAACCGCTTGAGCAATGGGATGGCGTTGGGTTGCGCCAGGGGCTCGCCGCCCGTGACACAGACATAACGCGGGCGAAAACCGGCCACCTGCTCAAGGATATCGTCGAGCGTGCGAATGGTCCCGCCAGTGAACGCATAGGCGCTGTCGCAGTATTGGCAACGTAGCGGACAACCGGTCAGGCGCACAAAAACCGTGGGCAGGCCGGCGGTCCGAGTTTCACCCTGCAACGAGTAGAAAACTTCGGTGATTCTCAATGTGTCTTGCATAGTCGCCACGGGCGTAACAGCTAAACAGGCTGTCCGCCTCCGTCAGGCACTTCAAGGAACCCCGGCAATGCGCAGGTCCCAAAAAGCGTGTGTCAGAAAAAGGGGGTGAATTCTAACGAAAAAACCCGCGACAAGCGCGGGTTTCTTCGAAACGGGTCAAGCAGCCCTTACATTTTTTGCAGATCACGCTGCGCCAGCTGAGCGGCGGAAGTGCCCGGATATTGGGCAACCACCTGCTGCAGAATGCCTTTGACCTTGTCGGTATGACCGAGGCGACGTTCTACGTCAGCAAGCTTGTACAGCGAGTCAGGCACTTTGGCATGCTTGGGATACAGCTGCGAAACCTTGGCAAATGCCTGACCTGCACCTTGCAGATCGCCCTTTGCCAGGTTCACTTCGCCCAACCAATACTGGGCATTGCCCGCGTATTGGCTGTTCGGGTATTTGCGCAGGAATGCGGCGAAAGCCTGACTGGCCTTGTCGAAATCCTTGGCTTTGATCAGGTCGAAGGCAGCATCGTAGTAGAGCTTTTCCTTCGCCGGGTCCGCCGGTTCACTACCTGATGCAGGTGCTTGAGCGGCTGCCGCCCCTGCACTCGCGCCAGCTGCTGCGGCAGGGGCATTCAAATCGCCACCGCCGGAAGAATTTTCAGGAGTCGCGGCTGGTGCAACGCCGGTTCCTATGCGCCGATCAAGATCCTGATATCGCTCCAGGCCTTCTTGCTTCATGCGCGCTACATCATTTTGCAGAACTTCGATCGCGCCTTGCTGGCGCTCGATTTGTTGCTGCATTTGTTGCAATTGGTTGAACAGCTCGCCCTGTGCCGAGACAGGGGCCGAAACCCCTCCCCCGGCATAGGCGCCGTTCGTACCGTAACCTGCAGGCGGATAACTGCTCCCGCTGTTGGAACCGGAGTTGTTATCGACCACAGGAACCGCAGCCCACACCGCAAGCGGCGCGAGGCTGAGAGCCAGAACAGTTACAGCACGACGGCACGTTCGCATGACGAATTACTTACGCAGTTCGACGCGACGGTTTTGAGCCCAGGACTGCTCGTCGTTACCGGTAGCTACTGGACGCTCTTCGCCGTAGGAAACCAGTTCCAGCTGAGCTGGGGAAACGCCTTGCAGTACCAGGTAGCGCTGAACGGCTTTCGCACGACGCTCGCCCAGTGCCATGTTGTACTCACGAGTACCACGTTCGTCGGTGTTGCCTTCCAGAACAACGCGAGCGCCGTTTGCTTTCAGGTCTTTGGCGTGAACGTCCAGAGCGCGCATGGCTTCTGGCTTCAAGTCCGAACTGTCGTATTCGAAGTAGAAAGTGGTGATAGCGCGCAGTGCAGCTTCTTCGCTCAGGGAGCCGTCAACTGCACCAGTGTTTGCGCCGTAACCAGCGTTTGGATCTACTGCGCCTTCACCGGCATTGTCGCCGCCTTTGGACGAGCAACCTACAGCTACAGCCATGGCCAGAGCCAGCGCAGCAAATTTACCAAACTTCAGCATTTCCATCGTGAAACTCCTAATGAACCCCAGTGTGTTAAGTAAAACGTATAGCGCCGCGTCAGTTCAGGTAAGGGGACCAGGAAGGTTCTCTGACTTCGCCTTGTGCGGTAGGAAGCGGGAGCCTTACGCGTCCATTGATGGACACGAGCATCAAGACTCCCCGGCCCTGCTGGCGGGTGGCGTAGATTACCATGGTGCCGTTGGGCGCAACAGTAGGCGACTCGTCCAGAGTGCTATCAGTGAGGATTTTTACACTACCGCGCTGCAAATCCTGAGCCGCCACTTTGAAATTGGTGAAACCGTCCTGGCGATGAATCATTACCAGGGTCTTTTCGTCCGCCGACAGTTTAGGGTTGGCGTTGTAGTTGCCGACGAAAGTCACACGCTCCGCACCACCGCCACCCACGCTGGTTTTATAGATCTGCGGTTTGCCACCACGGTCGGAAGTGAAGTAGATGGTCGAGCCATCCTTGCCCCAGAACGGTTCGGTGTTGATGCCAGGACCGTTAGTGACGCGAGTGATCTGGCGCGAACCCAGGTTCATTACATAGATGTCCGGGTTGCCGTCTTTCGATAGTACGAACGCCAGGCGATTGCCGTCCGGTGACCAGGCTGGAGCACCGTTCAGGCCTTCGAAGTTGGTGATCTGCTCACGGCGGCCAGTGTCGATGTTCTGCATGAAGATGCGAGGACGCTTCTGCTCGAACGAAACGTAAGCGATACGCTTGCCATCCGGTGCGAAACGCGGCGACAGGATCGGCTCGCGCGATTGCAGCAGAGTCACGGCACGAGCACCGTCATAGTCCGAACGTTGCAACGTGTAGCGAGTGTTCTTTTCGGAGAAACGCTCGGCCGTCACGTACAGCAGACGAGTCGAGAACGCACCTTTGATACCGGTGAGTTTCTCGAACGACTGGTCGGCGATGTAGTGCGACATGTCGCGCAGTTGATCAACGCCGCCCGATACGCTGCCGGTCAGCACTTGCTGCTCGGTGGCGACGTTGAACAGTGCGTATTGCACCTGCAGGCGACCGCCCGCCGGAACAATGCTGCCAACCATGACGTACTGGGCGCCTAGCGCCTTGAAGTCACGGAAGATGATTTCGCTGGCCTGGCTCGGCTGGCTGATCATGTTCTGCTTTGGAATCGGCGAGTAGTAACCCGAGTTGCGCAGGTCATTACCGATGATTTCCGCCATGTCGTCCGGCAGTACGCTGCCGCCCTGGTTGCCGAACGGCACAACGGCGATCGGAGTTGCCCGATCGCTGCCGCTGGTGACCAGAATGTTTTTCTCATCTGCCATCGCCATCCCTGCCATGCAGCAGATAACGACCAGCATTCCTCGAAGAAGGTTTCTCACAAGGCTAGATCCTCAGGTGTGAATGTCATCTTGAATGAACGATACGGAGCGAAATCGCTCGGCTTCATTCCCTGCATTTCTGTCAAACGTCCAATATTCTTCACCGCCGCTACAGCCGATGCGTCAAACGGACCGTCACCACTGGACTTGGCCACGCTGACCGAAGTCACCGTACCGTCCGGCAACATGCCGATTTGCAATACGACCGTCATGCCTTTGCGGGCCGAAGGTGGACGAGCCCAGCCTTCCGCTGCACGAGCCCGAATCAAGTCATCGAAACTGCCGGCGACTTCGTCACCCTGCTCATCGGCCAAGGCCTGTTGACGCTGTGGCGTGTCGGAAAGCAAATCTGCCAGGGCCTGAGCCTTTTTGTCTTCGGCGGATTTACGCGCCGCATCCTGCGATTTCTTCTTCGCAGCATCGGCAGCAGCTTTCTTCTTCGCTTCCTCGGCGACTTTCTTCTTCGCCTCTTCAGCTTCAGCTTTTTTCTTGGCGTCTTCCGCGGCTTTCTTCTTCGCGTCTTCTACGACCTTTTTCTTCGCTTCTTCAGCGGCCGCTTTCTTGGCCTCTTCTTCAGCAGCCTTCTTGGCTTCTTCTTCCGCTTTCTTCTTGGCTATATCAGCCAATTGTTTCTCTTCTGCCTTCTTGGCCTCGGCGGTCTTCTTCGCTTCATCGGCTTTCTTGGCTTCATCAGCCTTTTTCGCCTCTTCCGCTTTCTTCGACTCGTCGGCCTTCTTGGCTTCCTCGGCCTTTTGAGCCGCTTCTTCTTTCTTTTGTTCCGCAGCCTTCACCGCTTCCTGCTCGACCTTCTTCTGTTCCATCTGTTCTTCTTCGGTCTGGCGCGCGGCGGATTTCTTCGCCTCACCCGCAATCTTCTGATTGGTCTGGGTGGTTGCCTGA